>JBBSJF010000001.1:0-33546 GCA_038257495.1 Saccharimonadales bacterium (SeqCode)
CACAAATAAGAATAAGACTATCAGTGACATCCTAGAAGAATTTTGGGATAAGCGAGGTAGACATAGCAAACTACCTATGTACCCTAAAATTGAAAGTATTGCCGAAGCCACCCAAGCCATAGAAGCCCTCATTACAGAAGCAGAGCTGAAAGGCTTTGATATGGCATTTGATTGCCACGACTACGACAGGTTGAGGAAGCACAAAGAAACCTTAATAGCTAAACTAAAGGAGAACAAGTAGATGAGTAAAATAGCCCAAATAGGTAACATAAATACCTTGTATTGGTCGAGGTCGAGGTCGGGGTCGGGGTCGGGGTCGAGGTCGGGGTCGAGGTCGAGGTCGAGGTCGTGGTCGAGGTCGTGGTCGGGGTCGGTTTAATTAAACAACTATAAGGAGATATTTTATTATGAAAACACTGGAAATTAGCGATACAACTTACGAGAATATAAAAGAACTACTACAAGCAGATGAATTAGTAGATATTTCTACGCTGGATGATTTAGTCGGTCAAAAGCTTTACATCAGAACGGTTACTTACCACTGTACGGGTAAGGTAGTAAAACGGATGGGTGCTTTTATCCAGCTAGAAACCGCTGCTTGGATTGCAGATAGTGGACGCTTCAATGAAGCTATAGGAAAAGGCACACTGAACGAGGTCGAGCCAGTTGGGACTATGTGGGTTAATCTATCAAGTATTGTAGATATGTTTCCATGGCGTCATGCACTGCCAACTGAGGTTAAGTAATGGATAATAAAGAACTGTTTAGATTAGCAAGTCTAGTTGGTTGTGAGCCAGAAGATGAGGAACGCCACCGAAAAGACTTATTAGCCTACCTAAAAGACCAAAAACTATCCCTGCTTAATCGGGTTGAGGAAGCGTTAGGTCAAAATCATGATTTGCCAGTTAGTATTAGAAATGACTATACTCCTCGGTGCCAAAAAATGGTTATAGAAGTAGACGCTAAAAATGAACTCAAAGCCGACCTCCGCCACCATATTTCTGATATGAGAGATAAACTTAAAACCATAAAGGATGAATTATATGGAGGGCATAATGCTTAAAGCAAACCCATTACAACCAACAATATTTGACCAAGTTCAGCGTGCAAAACAAGAGGGTATAGAGGTAGCATACCAATATGCATCACTAGACTGGAAAAAGATAGCCAGTGATGCAGTTACAAAATGTGCTATGCAAATGCCAAAGTTCTCTACAAATGATGTATGGGATGAAATAAATAAAACTGGCGTAACAACCAGAACCAATAGAGCGCTCGGTGCTATAATGCAATCAGCAGCTCGGTCTGGTATGATAAAAAAAGTTGGTTATGTCGGCTCAAGATTGGCTCACTCTAGTCCAGTAACTTTATGGCATAGCAACGTATACAAAAAGTATTAACAAGCTGGTGCGATCCACGATAGCTTCTGCTTAGATGGTTAATATATGTTAAATGTCTAGAGTCCCACTTACTCTAGCAACAGCCAGTCATTACATGTGAGGTGTAGTTTAAATATAAAAGCGCTCATAAACAGGGCGCTTTTATGTCTCTACCATTGCTTATGTTATAATTTCTATTAAGAATAGAAGGGCTTACAGATGTCAAGTAAAATATCATTTTATAAAGAAAACACCGTCAACATCAACCTTACTTTTATTGGCGTAGACCTCACTGGCGCAACTGTTTACTTCACTATAAAGACGATCCCTGACGACAATGCTACCGACACCACGGCCATTATTAAAAAGGATGTTACCGTCCACACAGACGCACTCAACGGCAACACTACCATATCACTTACCCCAGTGGAAACAGACAAGACGGCTGGCGACTATAGATACGACATAAAGCTTAAAAAAGCCACAGGCGAGCAGCAAACGATAGCCACTGGCAAACTTGAGATCAAAGAAGTCATTACCAACAGAGCCTCTCCATGAGCGATATAAACTTTACAATATCCCAAGACCCGATAAACCTTACAATATCCCAAGACCCGATAAACCTAGTCATAGAAAGTGTCGGCGGTCCTGTGGGCGACCCAGGCACTGCTATAGCCGTTAGTCCTACTCCGCCCTTATTGCCTAGCCTTAACGCCCTGTGGGTAGATACTAGCGTTTAGTGGTTTTATACCAGTTCATAAAAAAGTGGACTGATAGTATTCATTAAACAAAGGAGAATAATATGGCAGCAGGTACATGGACGTTTACCAACACGACAAGAACAAATTTACTAAACGGAACATTCGACTTAGACACCGACAGTCTTAAAGTCGCATTGTTTCTATCAACCTCTAACATCGGGGCAGCCAGCACAACCTATGCTGGAGTAACTAACGAACACGCTAACGCCAACGGTTACACAACTGGCGGTAATGCGGTCACAGGCTCGCTCTCAGGTACTACAACAGTCACCTTTGATACAACCGACCCTGCCGTATGGACAGCTTCGGGTGGTTCGATTACAGCTAGATACGCAGTTTTGTATGAAGTAGCTGGGAATGTAATAGCTTACGCATTGTTAGACTCGACTCCTGCGGATGTGACGGCTACGGCTGGTAATACCCTCAGTGTATCGATAAATGCGTCCGGAATATTCACTCTAGCCTGATACTAACCCCTAACGAAAGGAGTTAGAATGGCTCTTGCAGTATCGGCTAGTCTAGCATCACGAACTACATCAGGGACTACTCGCAGCATAGCATTTGTTAATACTGCTGGTAACTTGCTTGTGGTCTGCGTTGGTCAGAATCAAACAACCTTAACGAACATCACATATAACGGTGTTAGTTTGACCAAGATAGACCGCACAACTGGTAACTGGGCTGAGATGTGGTATCTTAAAAGTCCAGCTACAGGCTCAAATACTCTATCGCTAACTGGTGTTGGTAACACCGCCCAAATAAATACGGGTATCATTTCGTTTTCTGGTGCTGACTCTACGACTCCCATAGAAACTTATGCTGTCGTAAACGGAAGCATGGATATTCTTAACCCTGCCGTTGCTTCGGTAACAAGTAGCAGTGCAGATAATTACCTAGTTGGCATATTAGACGGTACGGGTTCGTTTGCGGCTGCTGAATTGGCTGTTGCAACTCCTGGTGTTGAGATTCAAGAGGGTGCTGCTGGCACAAGGATCATAAGTTCGGCTTATAAGTCACTCGTCTTATCAGGTTCAAATAACATAACCTGGGAACGAAACCAGACAACTGCTCGTACATGGTTTGGCATTGTAGCTGTAATTGCTCCGAGCGCAGTCGCAGGGGGAGTTACCGCAACCCCAAGTACAGCCAGCCTGACAACCACTAGATATACCCCAACTGTTACGGCTACGGCTAATCAGAACGTAACGCCTACTACAGCCACACTTATAACAACCATATTCGCTCCTACAGTAACAGTGCAAGTAAACACTGTAGTCACCCCTGCCACTGCCTCACTCACAACTTCAACATTTATTCCAACTGTCACTGCTACAAATAATCAGTCAGTTACTCCTATTAACAACAACCTAACTACTAGCCGATTCGCACCAACTGTAACCGCCACAGATAACAAAATAGTCACGCCCACTACCAACAGCTTAACCACAAGCCTGTTCACTCCTACCGTAAGCGTATCGGATAATAAACAGGTCACACCATCAACAGCAAGCCTGACTACTACCAGATTTGCCCCAGCAGTTAGCTTCACCGCTAATCAGGTAGTAACCCCTGCCACAACTTCACTTACAATCAACCTACAAGCACCAGCCGTTACAACGGGCAACAACATAGTAGTTTCACCTAACATCGCAAGTCTAGCAACTTCTACATGGGCGATTGGAGTTGCCGCTACTGCTCACCAATTAGTGGTGCCGAATACCGCTAGTCTTACGACCACACGCTATGCACCAACAGTCAGTACTACAGCCAATCAAAACATCACAATCGGTACTGCATCACTGAGCCTGACAACTCAATCTATAGCCGTATCAACCGGAGACAACCGTGTAGTAGTCCCTGCAACTGCTACATTTACGACTGCCACCTTCCCTATATCGGTAGCAACAACCGATAATAAATTAGTTGCGCCAAACACCGCCAGCATAATTATCAACCCACAAACACCGACCGTTACTGTAGATAATAGGATTACCCCACTCATAGCCCAGATGATAACGACTATATTCGCGCCAAGCGTTATAGCCACCACTTCAACAGGACAGATAAAGGTATGGAGTGGTAGCGCCTGGGTAGCCAAGCCCGTAAAGGTTTATACCGGCACTTCATGGGTAAAGAAACCATTAAAGCGATGGAACGGTAGCGCCTGGGTTTCTACTCCCTACTAAATATCTATAATCTGATTATTCCAAGCTATCGGTCCAGTAGCAAGCCTGTGAGCTATTCTGGGCGCTACTGTGCCACCATGAGCTAGTAAGCTGCCCAAATGGTCGTTATGGTCTACTAAGCTCGGTACACAGTAGTAGATAGGCAATCGGTTGCGCTGATAGAATATACCGATCCTTGTATCGTAAGGCGTATCGTTATACCGATCACCGCTTATAAAATCTAGCATTGGTTCTATATGGTCCGAGGGTATAAGAATGCCAACTCCCCATAGCAGCATATAAAAGTTTAACCAACTACCTTCTTCGGCTTTGTCTACTGCCTGAAAGACTCTATCAGCTAGTGGTTTAACTTTGCCGGTATACAAAGAAACAATAGTCTTTGTCGGCACTGTAGCAATAATTCTTTCGATATTATCGTAGAAGTAAGGAGTCAATACGGCATCATCTTGTATAACAATATGCCAGTCGCTGCCAAGTACCATGCCAACCTCAAGTGATCGCTTGCCTGTATGCCACTCATTGTTAAGCTCATCCCATATAAGAAATACATCCGAAAACGGATAGTTAATAAGTTTCTTATATAGGGCTTTAGCTGCCACAGATCGCTTATGATGCGCCATTACACTGACTGATATATTCATTTTATATTATCCTTTAACCAGGCTTTATAGTCAGGATGTTCTGTAAAACGATGCTGCCGATACTTTTGACTAAATACATATATATTACGCCACTTAAGTTCGTCAATCTCTGCCTGTGGTTCGCTATTAAGTGTAATAGAAGCGAAGTGGTCAACGATCGAGTTATACACAAGCATTGGCTTAATGCCTAGAGCCCTGACCTGCTCTATAACCACATCATCACTGCACCAGAATGTTACATCTGTATCGAAACCACCGATCTGTTCCCACACTTTACGCTTGATCATAAAGCACCAACCGGATAAGTGCTTGCCGCATTCATAACCACAAGTGTTCTCTGTAATATCGCTTTGGCGTGGGTCATTAGGTTCTCGAGGGCTTACTACATCGTTACCGGCTGCAATAAGGTGGTGTAACCATCCATCACTGAACACAAGGTCGTTATTAGCTATCATAATCCAATCAGCCGATCCCTGCTCTGCACCGAAATTAGCATAGCCATTATAATTAAACTTGCCTGGCTTGCTGATAGTATTGGCTCGTTGGTAGCCTAATGCTGCGCCTCCCTCTATAACAATTATATTAACCGCCAAGCCGTTAGAACCATAAAAGCAAGTATCTATAGTCTGCTGTGTCATGCGCTCGGTACGTCTATCATTGGCTTTAGATAGTATAATTACATCTACTAAGGGCTTTGTTTGTCGTGGAGACTGTGGATTGTAGCGCCAAGCCTGCGTCTCGGTAGTCTCTGAATTATAATCATAGTAGTAGAGTACTCTATCAATCTTATGCTCGGTCTTTAGATGGGGCAAAAGAACTTTGCCATATCCTGCATCCTCGCCGTAAAGTACGTTAGGGAAGCTAGACTTAAGAGATAGTGATCGCTTTACGCAGCATATATGGTTAGGTATTCGGTGGTATTCATTGGCAGTATTATAATCCTTTACAACATCTTTAGAATAATAGCAAAGCTTGGGAGGCTCGCCATTCAATTTAACCTCTGACTTGAATACTATACTATCAGCATCAGACTCGGTAGCATCAAGGATGCTTTGTATATAATCTTCGGCTATACGATCATCATCGTCTACAAACACAACGTACTTCCCCTGCGACATATCAATCATAAGGTTACGCTTACGACCAAGCATTTGCTTCTTGTTGTCACTAAGCACTATGATCTCTACACGTTCCTGATCCACATAGGACAATAGGTTATACTGATCAAACAATTGCTTCTCTATTTTAGGTAGGAATGTATTGTACCTAGTGTGTACACTGCATATTAGTATAGTGAGGTCTATCATGTTACTCCATTTATCTATTGATTATTAGTATATCATCCTACATTAAATTTTATTTAGGTAGTTAAATACGAGCAGTTAAGTATATCTGGTACTAATTGACATAAAATAAAATAAACTATCTAGTATATATTCTACAGGGGCGGGGGGTCGACCTTTCTTTTCTAACAGACCATTCCCATCTATAAATAGGCAATTTGTGGGGGCATTTCTACCGAGGTTTTTTTGGACAGGCGTAAAAGGTGGTAAAATAAATAATATGATAGGCACGACTTTAACCTTTGGTATGAAAACACAGACCAGCGCCGATGCTATGGGTAATCCTGTAATGATTACCTCTAATATTGATGTATCAGATTGCTTAGTAGCGCCAATTACTGAGCCGGTGACTGCACGTGAGCAACAGGCTATAGCACAAAGCCGCGATCAGATTAGAATACACCTACCAAAAGACTTTACAGGCGATGTAAGCAATTCTGATGTTGCTTGGTTCGGCAAAATCTTCCACTTGGATAGTGATAGCATAATATTCATGGAGGGCAACACGCCAACGCGTTGGAATCGCTACATTAGAGCGGAGTGCATAAATGGCTAACTTAGAAGTACTAGTTATTGACTGGCTTAATAGCCGAGGCAGTGTCTATCCTGCGACTGGCGATACTCCAAAAGATCGACCAACTAAATACATCACTGTTGATCGCACAGGTGGACCAAGAGAAGCTATGGTACTAGACCGAGCTGAGATACTTATTGAGGTATACGATAAGAATAGTCGATTAGCTGCTAGCGATGAGGCAAACAAAATTGCAGACGATATTGTGCTACTAGAAGCCTATGATCAAAACATTACCCATGCAGATATAAACTCGGTTGTAAACCTTGACGATACGATTGGGCAGTTCCATCGTTACCAAGTTTACTGCGATGTCTACTACCGTCGCTAAGTAAAAATTGTTATATTTAAAATTGTTATGTTATATTATGAATAGTCAGAGAAAACGGTAGACGCACCGGAAAGGAAACAGCGGCGATGGCTAAATACTTTACTAAAGATGGCGATAACTATGCAGAGGTAAGCGAAAACTTACTAACGCAAGTTGATGTAGACGGTGTTGTTGAAAAGCGACTCGAGCGTGAGCGCAGCAAATTTGCTGATTACGACACACTCAAGGAAACGGCTGGCAAAGTTGACTCTATTAAAAATGAATACGAGGATAAGCTTAAGACCGCAGGCACTGAGAGATCAGAGCTTGAAAAACAGTTAGGCAAAGCAAAACTTGATACTGAGAAGGTAAAAGTTATCCACGAATTTAAGCTATCTGATGAGCTTGCCGAGTTTGTAACCGGCGATTCCGCAAATGAAATGCGTGAGCGAGCTGAAAAGCTGGCTAAAGGCGTTACAGGTGGAAAGGTTACGATTCCTAAGACTGGCAAACCAGATGAAACAAAGTCTGACTCTCAAGCTCTAGCAGGTAAATTATTTGGCAAAAAGTCTGACGACTAGTTTACCAATTAATATTTTCTCGAAAAGGAATTAAACATTATGGCTACTCCATTAAGACTAGCAGCCCTTAATCTTGCTAATCACACTGGCGATTCATGGGCTAAGAACATTCGTGGTGGTGTTCTTGCTAAATTAGCTCCACAAGATCCACAAATAAAAATCGGTAGTACCGATCACTTTACATTTACCGCAACGCCAAAAGCCGAGCTGGTAGGTGAGAGTGCTAATAAGGATTCGCAAGATAGTATTCCAACTAAAGTAACAGTTAAAACTTATAAAGTACAGGTTACTTACCGTTTTAGCCAAGAGCTTATGTGGTCTGACGAGGATTATCAGACAGGCATTGTAGATAAAATGGTTTCCAATGTAGCTATCGCTTTGAGCCGAGCGCTCGACTTGATTGCTATTCATGGAATCAACCCAGTTACAGGTACTGTTTCTGCTAGTGTTACAAGTTACTTTACCAAAGCTGGGAATGGCGTTGGTCGATCTGTTGCTACAGCCGATGCTCAAGCTGACCTTGAGGAAGCAGCCCTTGACTTGCAGACTGCAGGTTATGTTGCAACTGGTATAGCTTTTGATCCGCTTTTTGCTGGTCAGTTAGCTCGTAAAAAGGACACTAGCAATCGACCTCTATATCCAGAACTTGGTCTTGGCTTCGGCTTCGAAAGGTTTGCCGGTTTAACTGCTGCATCTAGCGATACAGTATCTGGTCGTCAGGAACTCGCACCCGGTAGCGTACAAGTCAAAGCCCTAGTTGGCGACTTTAACGCTTTCCAATGGGGTATTGCACGAGAAGTACCACTCGAACTCATCGAGTATGGTGACCCAGACGGCAATGGTGACCTGAAGCGCACGAACGAAGTTGCTATTAGAGCTGAGTCTGTACTTGGTTACGCAATCTTTGATCCGTCTGCTTTCAGCTTGATCACATCTGGCGCAGCTTCCTAATCGGAAGTCTAACCAAATTAAAGCGCTCCATTATAGGAGCGCTTTTCTTATGTTAAAATAAACGTATGGCTAAAAGTAAACCACTACTTTATATAAATAGATTTACCGGTAATATAATACAGGTTTCAATGTTTCAAGTTGCAACACTTAATGAGGACTGGTCGCGCATTAAGTTTGTAAAAAACAAATACGGCGAACGTGTTATGCGTGTAGAGTTAAATGGTGCTACAGTAGATATATCAGAAAGCAAAGCTTAAGAGGTAGCAATACATGGCAACCAAGACCCAAAGCAAATATATAACCGATCTCGCGGTACTAAAAACTAAAGAGTTTAAAGAGGTTAAAGAGTTGCTACTTGCAAATGGCATAATCAGCGAGAATGCCGAGACAATAAAGAAAGCTCAAAGCATTGCTGAGATTAACAATTCCCTAACTGATTTACAAGCATCGCGCTTTATAGATATACTTATAAATACCAAAGCCCCTGCACGTGATCGCACATATTCTAAGAAGCGAGTGGATCGCACTATATCTGCACTTGATGATATTAAAAATACGATCGCTGGCTGGAAGTTCTAATGGATTACGCTAGATTGAATGACACTATAATTAAAAAGATAATGGCGGCGCTTGCTCTAATAAATAATCCTGAGATAGATCCCGAGGTGCGCCAACTTAACCAAGAGATATTGTTCAGAGAGGTTGGTCAGGCTGTCTACTCTAAAGTATATGATATGAATGCCTTTGACTACGAGATACAACATACGCGTGGTTTAGGCATTGATGATAGGCATTTTGGATTAGCAAAGGTTGCTTCTGGGAGTGTGTCTACTGGCACGCCTGACTTAAAATTACTTATCGTAAACTATTTAGATACTATGGCAGCCAAAGCTCAGAGCGATGCTACTACTAACGCCAAACAGTCTGGCAAACGTACAAGGGTAATACGAAGGATGAATGGAGAGACATGTAAGTGGTGTGAGTCGTTGGCTGGTACTTATACAAATCCCGATAGTGAGGTTTTCAAGCGCCATCGTGGTTGTGACTGCACTATTGTTACCGAGGGATATAAAACTCGTAACGGATTACTTGATAATTACGTAAAAGCCGAAGATGGTAATTGAGCTTAACCTTGATGGCAACGTAGTTAGCAAAAAGAACTCTCGTATTAATCGTGGCGATGGCATGTCGTTTCCTAGTAAGAAATACATGGACTGGCAGAAGTCGGCATTGCAACAAGTCCGATTACAGACTCGTCACCGATTCTTTGCGCCTGTATCTGCGGAGGTAATCATCTACTTCGGTACTAAAACTAGAGCCGATCTAGATAACCGCCTAACTAGTATTTTAGATATGCTCGTAGAAGCGCTTATACTGCGTGATGATAAATGGCAGGATGTACCGATCATGCAGGCTCAGGCTGAATACCGAAAGAGCAAGCCGGGCGCTTTTATACGGCTAACAGAGCTTATGTTATAGTTAGATATATTGTAGTACAATATTAAAGAATAATAAACACGCATACGGTGCGGCAAATCCGGCTTAAAAGGAATAAGATGGATCAACTGCCGGTAAACCCACTAATAGCCATTATTGAAGAGTTAGCAAGATCACTACTAAAGACTCTTGCCACTAAAGAATCCAAAGTACAAACAAAATACGAATACTACAACGCTGATAATGATATACGCGACTTTGGTATATCCAGTCCTAAGAGCATGATTAATTCCTTGCCTGGTATTGGATGGGCAGGTCGCGCTGTAAATACACTATCAGACCGCGTTGTATTTGACGGCTTTGCAAATGACACGTTCGGTATAAATGATTACTTGGATGGAATTAATGCTACTAGTGTAATCAGCAAAGCAAAGCACGATGCCTTTATTGCCGGTTGCGCCTTTGTAGCAATAGCCGATGATCCCGATCCAAACCAAAACAGGAAGGTGCTAGTACCTTTTACAGCTCGAGAAGCCACAGGCGAGGTAGATCAGAATACTGGCTTGCTAAAATATGGTCTAGCTGTTACTAAATGGGGTAGAATTAATGAGTTGACCAAAAGTAAGCTCGGAGTCATGTTTGACCCAGAGGATTACATTGTATTTACTCCTCAGTTCACAGCTATATTCGAGAGTCGCACAATATCAGAGATTATACCTAACCCCACTAAGCGTACTTTGCTCCATGCTATTACAAACCGAGCTAGCGCAGATCGTCCACTTGGCAAATCCAGGCTTACTAATACAGCTCGGCGTATTATTCAGGAGGTCGGTAGGCTCAAAAGACGCGAAGAGATAGCCGAGGAGTTTTACGCATTACCGCAGCGCTACATTAATGGTTTAGCAGAGGGCGCTAAAAAGGACGATGGACTAGACTCGGCTATTGGCAAGGTGTGGGCTATAACAAAAGACGAAGAAGGTGAGAAACCCGAAATCGGTCAGCTAGCACAGATGAGCATTAGTGGATTTACAGAAGCCAAGAAAGACAAAGCGCGTGACTTTTGTGCCGAGACTGCATTAACCCTGCGCAACTTAGGTTATGAGACAGGAAACCCAAGCAGTGCCGAAAGCTTGGCTGCTATGTCAGATGATCTTTTACTCGAGGCTACTAACTGCCAAGATGAGATGGGCAAACAAATTAAAGAGATAGCCATAACTTTACGCATGGCATTGGATCGAAACGATGTTACTCCTGATCAGCTTAGGGGCATAGTACCGGCATGGAAGCCTATATTTCAGGTTGATCTTGGAGCTGCAGGCGATGCAATATTTAAGTTGTTCCAGACTATGCCAGAGCTACAGGGTACTATTGCTGGCTATCGAATGCTCGGTATTGGTATACGCGAAGCAGAGTCACTTGCAACGAGGCGCTTGGCTGCCACTACATCTGGCTTTATGAATAACGGAGGTTCTACCTAATGGCTAGTCTAACACCATTCGCTTCAGTAGATGATCTAGAGGCTTTCTGGAAAACTCTTACTACTGATGAGGCAGATCGCGCCGAGATACTTCTTACACTTGCTAGTAATCGCTTACGCTTAATAGCTGAGGGTTCTGCTATTGATTTAGACGCTAATATTCTTGGTAGTGCTGCTTATGAATCTACCCTACAGTGGGTAGTCATGGAGTCAGTAAAAAGAGCTATGCAAGCCCCGGTCGATATGCCACCGGTTGAAAGTTATGGGCAAACTGCTGGTCCTTACTCTGAGAATTACAAGTATACTAACCCTACCGGCGACCTATGGTTTAAAAAAGCAGAATTATCTATAATAGGTTTATCGGGCAGTCAATCATTAAGTAGTTTAAGTACCTCGCGTACAGATATATATTTAGGAAGTTAATGGACGCATTCAATCAAACAGTAGTAGTATCAAGCTTCCTCGCTCTTATCTTAGGTGCAGCGGTATACCTCTATAGTTCAGGTAAAAAAGGTCGTAGAGATTACTTACGAGCAGACAACGCCGACTTAACAAACTCCAACACCCTCCTTAGACAGAAGATAGAGAGCCTTGAGGAAAGTGTTAAAACCTTAACAGCAACAGTAGCTAACCAACGGGATATAGCCACCCAGACACCTGACGTAAAACTACTGCTTCAAGCTACGACTAACCAACAAACCCTAACTGCCACGCAGCATAGTGAAGTTATTTTGAAACTGACTGAACTGACAATAGAAATATCAAAGCTAACAAAAGAGTTCTCCCACGTTGCACAGGCTATTTCTAAGAATAGTGTAGCCCAGTCAATGAATACCGCAGCCCAAGCCAAAAACAACAAAGCTCAAGATGAAAACACTAGGAGTAGGGCGTAATGGTAGGTATGCAAGCACCGGAAGATTTTGTAGTACCTCCAGTATCAGACAGGGAGAAGTTACTGCGTAAATTAGACCATCGAGACATGGCTTTCAAATCTTTTCAGTTTATTTTAGCGGTTATTCTCACCATAGGAGTTGTGTTTTCTAATGTACGGCTTAATCAAGTAGCTTCTAATAATGAGAAGAACATCGTCAAACACCGTACTCAGATTGAAGATGCAATCGCTGACAATAAAAAAGCAGGAGAAGTATTACTTTGCACAACCTCTATCCCAGCTAGTAAAAAAAGCCAAGAAGAAGTTGATAGGTGTTATGGCGAGGGTGGTCAGGCTGAGTATCTTAAAAAACTAAAAAGCCACTAGTTCATTTATGTTATAATTGTTTTATAAGCAGAGCGCCGCGTGCCGGTTGTTGTGCCGAATTATTATACAGGAAATAAAATAATGCCAAATCTATCAAGTAACGTATCATTCGGTAAACCAAAAGCCACAGGCGCGGTATTTGTAGCTCCTGCAGGCACTACCCTGCCTACTAACGCCACAACTGCTCTTGGTGCAGCATTCAAGGGACTAGGTTATGTTAGCGAGGACGGTTTAGTAAACTCTATAGAGTCAGATACAGAAAACGTAAATGCATGGGGTGGCGACTTAGTATTAGTCGGACAAACTAACTTCATGGAAACGTTTATGGTTAATTTGATAGAGACCAACGCCGATGCACTCAAGGTATTTTATGGCGATGCCAATGTTACGGTTGTTGGAAGCAACATCACTGTGGTTCAGAACAGCACGATGCTACCAAGCATAGTAGTAGTATTTGAGCTTGTACTAACCGGCGGACGTATTAAGCGCATAGTTGTGCCTAATGCACAAATAGTTGATCGTAGTGGGGAGATCAGCTATGTTGATGGCGAGCCTATCTCATACCCAGCATTGTTTCAGGCATACCCTGATGCAAGCGGTAACAGCCACACCGAGTATATTGCAGTCGTTACTTCCTAGTAACGTGATATACCCATTAGGCGCTCTCTCGTAGGGCGCTTTTTGTTTATGCTATAATTTAAATACTAATTAAGAAGTGGAGTTGATAAAACTATGGATACTGACACGCCGAAAGATGAAAAGCCAAAAAGCACCATTAAAAAGATTGAGATAGAAGAATACACGTTTACTGTAGATACTGATTTACTTGATGATGTTGAGGCTTTCGAATACATTGATCGCATCGAAAACAAAGGACAGGTCGCTGCTATTGTGCCGTTGCTAACATTCCTTATAGGAGATCAAGGCTATGTAGAGATGAAAGCGCACTTTGCAAAGTTAGATGCTGAAGAGCATAAAGATCAGCCAGACTATAAAGGGCGCTTTAGAGTTAGCAAGCTCAATGGTGTCTATATGGCAATCATTGAGAAGTTTGACCCAAAAGACTAGCGCTTCACAAAATACGCCGAGAGCATTTTGATGAGTTAGAAGCGGACTTTCAACAATACTATAATCTAGATATAGATCGCGTAGACTCGGCTAAGGCATCGCGACTACTATTTCAGTTACCACGCACGTGCCGAGTGTTCACTATATTAGCGCCAGCCGTCCAATGGGGATGGTCTGAGATATTTACCAATAAAATGGTATACCTCCTTGAAACATTGGTCTGGCAAAAAAGCAAAGACGCGCAACGCAAAGTACCACAGCATAAACCTAATCCATTCCTGCCAGAGTTTATGCAACAAGATCCATCGTTAGGCGATATAAATAAAGGGCTTGAGACCCACACTACGAATGATATAGCCGATATATTAGAAAAGCCTCGCTTATAAATAATGTATACAGTCGCGTTAAACGGCATTTTTTATCTACTGGGTTCGCGTTAATACTATTTTTTAATTAATTTATATAGAACAAAATACGAACAAAAGCCCTTCCCTACCCTACTCATTTTAAAAATAAAAAGCACCGACCCCTATAAACTTGTAAAAAATGCAAGAGTAGGGGGACAGCAGGGGACTAACCCTTACGCGTGAGGTATACTAATCGTATGGCTAAAGAAGTATCGTTCTCATTAGATTTAAAAGGTGGTCAAGATATACTAACAAGTATGGTCGCGCCGTTAATAAAACAGTCGGGCGAAGCTATAGCAGCGCGTGCTAGATCAATGGCTGGGAGTATGAGTAGCAATCCACCAGACATTACAGTTACTACTTCAGTGGGTACTATCAAGCGTGGTACTCGTGCCATTGCCACTGTCAGAGCATCCGGTGATGATGCCCACGCTAATTACATTGGATACCAAGCTCTAGCTAAAGCTAAGGATGCTGGGCGAGTCTAATCCCTTTTATGTTATAATTTGAATATAAAAACACGCATACGGTGCGGCAAATCCGGCTAAGAAAGGTACAACACCAACCTCATGGCAAATCAATATACACCGACTTCAAAAGACACTACACTTGATTGCCTCACCTGTCACACTAGACCTAGCCTGAAAGTGAGGATAGCGTCATAGCTAATATTGGAACAGCAACAGTCAGAATAGCGCCGAACATGACCGGCATCCAGAGCAAGATTGCCTCTGGCTTTAAAGGCTCCGCTGGTCCTGCCACAGCAGCATTAGGCGATGAGGTTAATAAAAATAGTAGCCCTTTCCAATCGGCTATAGGTAAGCTCGGTAGTGTGGCTAAAGTAGGAGGCATAGCCATTGCTGCAGGTATTGCTGCAGGTGTAGCTGGTCTTGCAGCCCTAACAGGCAAAGCACTCATGGCTGGTGCAGAGCTAGAGCAACAGCTAGGTGGCTCTGAGGCAGTGTTCGGCGAGTTTGCTTCTGGTATACAAGAGAAGGCTAAAGTGGCATATAAAAACGCTGGTCTTTCACAGCAAGAGTTCCTGCAGGGTGCTAATAAAATGGGGTCACTATTCCAAGGCGCTGGCTTTAGCGTCCAGCAATCAATGACTATGTCCGCAGACTCAATGCAACGAGCATCGGACATAGCATCTATTATGGGTATTAGCACAACTGATGCCCTAGAAGCAATAACCGGTATGGCCAAGGGCAATTTTACGATGATGGATAACCTTGGCGTGGCTATGAATGATACTGCACTCGGTGCTTATGCGCTCTCAAAAGGCATTAATAAGTCAACTACATCAATGTCTATACAAGAAAAGGTAGGATTAGCAAATCAGCTATTCCTAGAAAAGACCGCTAAGTATGCCGGTAATTATGCCAAAGAAAATGATACTTTGTCGGGTAGCTTAAATACTACTAAAAAAGCGTTTGATAATCTACTTACTGGACAGGGCGATGTTAATGACTTTATAGATAGTATGCTCGGCACAATAAGTATTGCAGTCCCTAAAATAGTAGCCCTATTGCCTAAGATAGTAACTGGCTTAAGTGCCGTATTAAACGCTCTAGTGCCAGCACTGTCTGCTGCATTGCCAACATTAATCCCAGCGCTAATAGGGGCTGTATCATCATTGTTGCAAGCAGTTGTTGCTGCATTCCCATCTATTGTTAAAGTACTAGTAGATGCTCTGCCATTGCTTATAGATGCATTTATTCAGTTATTTCTAGCTATAGTTAAAGCATTACCTGAGATAGTAAGAATAATAACTACAGCTATGCCAACTATTATAGATGCACTGGTGGTTGGATTGACTAACCCAGAATCAATTAAAGCTCTCCTGCTAGCCAGTATCGCTTTGCTCCTCGCTCTTATACAAGCTATACCAGTAATAGTTAATGCTATTAATGCCTCTATGCCAATTATTATAAAGAATATAACAGCCGTCTTTACAGACCCAGTATTTATAGCAGCCATGTATAAAGCTGGCTGGCAGATACTAAAATCATTAGTATTAGGCATAATAAGCATGAATATGGAATCTGCCAAAGTATCAGCAGGAGTAGCTTTTAATATATTGACATCAATCCAAAACGCACTAGCGCCAAGTAAATTAGAAGAAACGGGTAAAAATATTGTTATAGGGCTATGGAATGGTATGCAGAGTCTAGGCGGCTGGCTTAAAGATAGGGTTATAAGCTTTGTTAGAGACAAAATACCCGGTCCGATAAGGACAGCACTAGGCATTAGTTCACCGTCTAAGGTAGCTGCACTACTAGGCAAACAAGTGCCTGCAGGTTTAGCGCAGGGCATAGATGCTGCAGCCGGATTAGTGTCTAAAGCAGCAACCAATATGGCAAATAATGCACTGAGTGGTATTACTGGCGCAAACATGAATGCTGAGCTTGCTGCAAACTATAATCCAATGATTTCTAATAATCCAGCATTAGCAAACTCGCCATCGGCATCAATCGTCCAAAATAATAGTATTTACAATCAGGTTGATCTAGACTCAGTAACTAGAGAGCTAGCATGGCAAATAAGGCGATAAATGAATATACTCTTAAATAATCTACTAACAATAAGCGCAGATCCATCAGGTGGCAATTTTATCATTACCGGCGTTACTGGTCTTGGCTCTGCGGATATAAGAACCTCAAGCTTTCTCTTTAGCGGTCGCTCTGGTGGTATGGTTACAGACCAGCTTTATGGTTTTCGCACCGTTGCGATAAGAGGAAAAATAGGTAGTCCCACAACAACGCGCCTGCAACATAGGCTTGACCGCGCTGAATTTATAAACTCTATGCCACTCGGTTCTACATTCCCTGTCTATATAACCCTATTTGATGGAACCACATATCGAATTGATGTTAGCCTTACGGATCTCAAACTTGAATATAATACTCGTGGCTTTATGAGTGACTTTTTAATTCAGCTAACAGCTGGCGATCCATTCTTCTATAGTACAGATGGAGGCGATGAGCAAACCGCATTAATCACGCGCGTTACTCAAGGTGGCTATATAACCCCTTACGACTTGCCGGTAGATTGGGCAAGCGGTAGCGCAGCAACTGTTATATCAAATACAGGTGAGGCTGTTTACTATCCACGCATCGAGTTACATAATCAAGCTACTAACCCAGTTATAACTAACCAGACGACTGGCGAGCGCTTTAAGCTAAATATAAACCTCGTAACCAGCGATCTAGTTATAATTGATATGTTAAAACGTACCGTTACACTAAACGGCTCGAACATAATCGGCAATAAGTCTGTAGATAGTATCTGGTGGGGATTACAGCCTGGTAGCAACTCAATACTACTAGATAGTGATAGTGGTGGCGATACTATAACTGCAAATATATTCTGGCGTAACGGAGTGTCTGGTATATAGCATGACTCCAACACTTAAGTATGAGTTTGAGCTGTGGATAAATAGTGTCCAAGTTGGTGATATAACAAAGTTAATGCAAAACCGACGCTTCTCTATTACTCGTAACGCTAGCGAGGATTTAAGCTTTATTATGAGCCTGTCTGCATTCGAGGGCTATTGTACAGAGCTTGGCGCAGTGCCACAGGCAGTATTAGAGACTTATGTGACCGATATTCGCGTTAAGCGTAATGGAAACTACCTGTTTGGCGTTCATGTAGTAGATATGCAATATAATCTCAATCAAGGCGAAGTAAACATAGAAATCAAAGCCACAGGCTTCTTTGATCTATTCGCTGACAGATATGTTACTAAGACTTATACACAGTCAGAGCGCGTGGCTATTGCAGTTGATCTTATGGCAACAACCCAAGCAGGCGATGCTACTAATGATTATGGTGTAGACCCCGGTGTACTTCAGTACAGTACTGGCTTACTTAGTGATCGTGAGTATGTAGATCAAAATGTTCGCGATGCTATTATAAACCTAACTAATCTCAGTGATGGAAACTTTGACTTTAGGTTTAATTATGATCGTAGCTTTGAGACATTTGCACAAGTCGGTAGTGACAGACCAGATAATAAGTTTACTTATCCCTATAACATTAGTGGTGGCAGAGTAACTCACAGCGCCACAAACCTCTATAACTATATTATCGGGCTTGGCTCTGGGTTTGGAGAGGAAACATTACGAACCGTAACTGCAGATGGAGCAAGTCGTGGGAACTATAAAACTAGGCAAAAGATTATTAGTTTTAATAGTATATCTGAGCAACAGACACTCGATGAAAATACCTATGCTTATTTGCAAAAGGTAAAGAATATATTAGAGCTGCCGACTTTTAATGTAAGTGGAGTATTTGCTGACTTAGACGTTATAAGTGTGGGAGATAGAGTGCCTGTAGAAGTATTAGGGCATCCAGCATTACCGCTTAATGGCACATACCGTATCGAGAAGCTAGCCGTTGATCTAGATGAGAATGATGCAGAGGATATAGCAATAACAGTCGATAACTATGGCTTATGACGAGATTAGAATTAGACCCAGCTAACCAGCTCGCAACTTTGCTAAAGCAAGCAGAGGATGATTTACGTCAGATTAAAACCAAACAAAAGCATAGTGGTTTAAGTGGCTTGGTCGGTTATTTTGTATCTACTACAAATACATGGGATATAAGCAGTAGTGCTAGCAATGGTGGCGGCGATGTAGGCTATAGGACATTTGAGATAATATTTACCTCCAGTGGCAAGCAACCGTTCCCAGTTGAGAATGTCCAGCTAGATATACGCTTCGGTGGTACCGGAGAAGCTAACAAGCCTAAAGAGGTATTTAATGGATGGGGCTATACTGACGGGGTCAATAGCGCTACTATGTATCAGCGTAACCCTGAATTCGATAAAAGCTATAGTGGTAATCAAACCCAGTATAGATGGACATTTGGCTTTAGCGTATCAGGCACAATGACCTACTACATAAAAGTATACGCATCAGGCACTAGTGACGGCGATATATTAGTAAGGCAGATAGCACCATAATGATAGACTCTAGACTGCAAATAGCTGAAAGCGATAACTTAGAGAGTAGAGTAGCTGAGGCAATGCAAGCAATGCGTGAATTAAAGCAGGCACAGTTTATTGGTTCTGATAGTATTAGATTTTACAAAAAAGATAGCGGAGCAGTTTATGACTGGGGCGGTGTGCCTCCTCAGAGTCAGCAGGCTGCTTATGTAAGTACGAAGATATTACGTGTTACTGCAACCGCACTTACTCAAAATGTATTGTTTGCCGATCTAATAGCCGAGTTGCGCGTTGATAGCCCAACTGCTACTCGGCACACTATACTTAACTACATAGATGAGATATACGCCGATACAACTTACTTTAGTATTTCTTATTATGCAGAGGCTCAAAATGTAGGATTTGAGAATGTGCAGAGCTGGACAGTTACATTAAACGCAGGCGATCCAGCAGCAATAAGCAGACCACTGAATAACCAGTACATGAAAGCTTACGTTGTAGCCAACGATGATGTACAAATAGCCGTTACGGAGCTAAATTAATGAACAATGACCGAACACCACCGAAAGAGCAGTTTGTAGCCAACGTCAAACAGCTATTAAGAGATATAGAGGACTTTAAAAGCTTTGCTCGATCTGGGCAAGATAGCATCCGTATGTATCGAGTCTTTAGTAGTAATGCTTCAGATAAATCAATGACTAATGTGCGCTTTAATAACACGCGTTTTAGATTAATATTCACTCCAGACGATGGCGCAGCTCGAGGATTAGTATATAAGATGGAGTATACCTATACTGAGGGTAGTGGCAACAGTGTTCAGATAGACCTAGAGCGTGAAAATGTAAACAACGTCGATGGCAGTCAGAGCTGGGTGATTAGTGTTAGTGGATCTGATTTCTTTCCTAATTCATTAGTTACTATGAAGTTTTACTTTTGGTCTAGTGGCACAGGAACTTTCAGTACAGTAAATTTATAAAAAGTGATATTATATCATAAGGAGAAACACGAATGGCACTAGCAACATCAAACAGAGACGGCGGTAGAACCAGCGAAAGCGGTCACCTAAGAGCAATATATAAAGCATTCGGATCTGGTGTTCTACTTGGTCTTGCTACAACACAGCGTGGTGCTGGAGCAAACATGAGTGTTGATATAGCTATTGGCGATGCAATTATTGGGCGTTCTGATGGGACTTATGGACATCCGGCATGGAACGATGCAGTTTATAATCAGGTTGTATCTGCAGCCGATGTTAGCAACCCTAGACGTGACATTATAGTTATGTATATTGATTACGCGAATGCCGTTACTACTACAGTAAGCAACAACACAAACGGTGTGGTAAAGATAAAAGTCGTCAATGGTACTCCAGCCGGTAGCCCAGTCGATCCAACCGATGCCGCTATACAAAGCTCTGTCGGTTCTGGTAATCCATATATTAAGTTAGGTAGAGTTCGTCTGCCTGCAGGCGCAATAAGCGTCACTACATCTGTGATTGATGATATACGCACCTTTGCAACGCCAAGCTTGGGCATCGGAGCGCCTCTGCAAATGGTATCTACAACATCATCAGCTTTAATTACTGGGACAACCGCAATCCCTATTGACGACACTATACCCCAAATAACAGAAGGCTTTCAGGTTATGACTCAAATCATTACACCTAAATCTGCTACAAACATTCTAACCATAGAGATAGTGGCTCATGGAGCGGTTAGTGCAATCGATTTCTATACCTTAGCATTATTCCAAGACGCTACGGTTAATGCACTCGCTGCTACCAACACCTCAGTAGATGTAGCTAACGGTTCCTGTAGCGTACCTTTATCGCACTCTATGGTAGCTGGCACAACATCAGCTACGACGTTTAGGGTACGAGTTGGTCCAATTAACCCAGCTAATACGCTCAGTTTTAACGGACGAGCTGGTAATAGACACTATGGGGCAATAACAAAGTCATTCATTAAGATCACCGAATATAAAGCATAGCAATTAAAAAAGTATGGATGCTTTTTTACGTTTACCAGCAAAATTAGAGAAAAACCAATGGAAACTAGCCAGAAAGCGTGCTATTGCAAGTAAAGATCACATCTGTGCTATATGTCATAAGTTGATTGACGTAGAAGCCCCAGCATTCTCGCCTTTAGCGGTAGAGGTAGATCACATAGTACCTCGATCGCGCGGTGGCGGTCTATACGAGATGGACAATCTGCAGCTCACTCACAGCAGATGCAACCGCAAAAAGGGCGCTAAGATGGCTGAGGATTATACAGGATCAGAGGTTGTAAATCCTGTTCCACTGTCGAATAATTGGTAGCGTGTTATAATAAATGCAAGAGTACAGGAGTATAAGTAATGGCGTGGAGATTAGCGAATAGCTTAGAACAGTTAAGAAGTCAGATAAACTCTGCCTACCCGAATAGGAGTAAGGTAAGCGACGGCAGTATTGGGGATAGTGCCCACGCAGCAGTACCAAGCGACCACAACCCTAACGCACAGAGCGTTGTATGTGCCTTAGACATTACACACAGCCCAGAGGGGGGCTTAGACGCTCACGCCCTTGCAGACAAGCTTATAGTCAACCGACACCCTAACGTGAAGTATGTAATATCTAACTCTCGTATTGCAGGAGCGTGGACAGGGTGGGGGTGGACACCTTATATCGGTGCTAATCCTCACAATAGGCACATACACGTTTCGGTAGGCGTAGGCGGAGAGGGAACATCGCAAGCAGGAACCTACGACGACACAACTAATTGGAATATAAAGGAGAAAGACATGGTCACAACCGCAGGCGTACATTACATATTTGAAAAGAGTATCGGTAGAAGCCCTAACAAGGGTGAGTTAGACAGCAGGGTAGGCAAGTACACGTTCGACTACGTTCTTGGCGAGATGGACGGCTCACCCGAAGCCAAGGCTTTTAGAGCTTCTCAACTTAAAGAACATACCGACAAAGACGCATTGATAGCTAAATTACAATCAGGGCAATCAGTAACCCAAGAAGAAATAGACGCATTAATAAAACAAACTGATGCGTTAAGAGAATCAATTAAAAAAGTCAATCAATAGGAGATTAATATGGATATAACACAATACATTCTATTAGCAGCAGTAATAGCCGGTGTAACAGAAATGCTTAGTCGCATTCGAGCTAAAGACTACTGGGTAGCCACTACGGTTGCAACATCAGCAGTAATCGGCGCAGTGTTCGGTGCATTTGGTATTGAGGGATTAACCCTCGTTACAGGACTTGCAGCAGGCTTCGGAGTATCAGGTAGCTTCAGTGCTATAGGCATGATACGTGGCAAGAGTGCGCCAGCTCCAAGCACTCCACTTACAACTAGTGTATAATTGCTATTATTAACTTAATAGTAAGGTAATATATGCATTTTCTCTATTCAGTATTAGTAGCCGTAATCGTGTACGCAGTAGGTTGTCTATTTGATAAGACTCCAAACAACATGTATGCCGGCATAGCAGGTTTAATAACCTTTGTACTAGTATTTCTCGGCTTTGCTTTTGTACGCTAATTATATATAGATCTTACCTGATCAAGACTACGACTGCCCTTAAGGGTATTGCAGTATATGCAACTAGGTTTTATATTGGCTAGATTAAAACGCATACTTGGATCTTTTGTTCGGCTCACAACGTGGTCTAATGTAAGATGATCTATATCAATGCGTACCGGACACCACAGATGAATTCGCAGGTAGCATTGCCAGTATGTAGCATCTATTGGCTGTGGATTCTTTCTGATCCATGTGGCTCTAGTAATAAACCATTGCTTTGTCTGTTTGCCAACCTTTTTATTGGCGTGCGTTTAAGCGCCTTTCTAGGGTTAGTATGGCATTGGTAAGGGAAGTGTCCATTCACACGACAGTGCTTGCATGGTTTCTTAGGAAATCTATCGAGCGACAACTAACACCTCCATTCTTATAACGTAATTGTAACAGTTGCGCTTGTGTTATAGTTAGTGCATAAACCATACGCATACGAGAACTACTCGGTAAAGAAAGGATAAGGCGCTCATGGCAAATCATAGTACAGATGTAGAGGTAAAAACTTATATTGAAAAAATTGATAAGCTCATTTCTAACGATCTCAATCCTCGTAAAATTAACAAAAAGGCTTACGAATCACTTAAAAAGTCGCTGAGAGACTTCCCAGAGATGAAACAGCTCCGCGAGATAGTCGTGGACGAAAACCTAACCATTCTTGGCGGCCATCAGCGCATCTATGCCCTTAAGGACTTAGGCTATTCTGAGGTTACGGTAAAACAAGTGATCGGCTTAACCGACAAGCAGAAACGCGAATTCATAATCAAAGACAACACCGCCTCTGGTGAGTGGGACTCAGATATTATAGCCAACCAGTGGGACATAGCGGAGCTGGAAGAGTGGGGCGTGCCTAATTTCAACTTCGGGGACATTGCCGATAGCGATAAGGAACTAAAACAAGGCGAGGCAAAAGATTTGCACACTTGCCCATCTTGCGGAATGGAGTTTAGTGATTAGTTATGATTACTGGCTTAGGCATCCCATACCAAGGCTCTAAGCGTAAACTAGCACCGACAATCGTAGACTTCATCGCTCGCAAGCAACCAACTACAAAACATTTTTACGACATATTCGGTGGAGGAGGCGCTGTATCATTCATTGCTCTGCAAATACCTCAGTTTGAGACGGTTACTTATAATGAATTAAACCCGGCTGTCAGCGCTTTGCTTCGCCGCATAAAAGACGAGCAGAAACATCCAGGGCGCTATCCCCATGAGCTTGGGGAAAGACTTAGTGATGATTTTTATGCTGCCATTACTAAAAAAGAATTTAAAGAATTTATAAAACGTGATGATTGGCTTGGTGGACTCGCCCAAACAGTATGGTCATTTGGCAATAACCAAAAAAACTATCTGTATTCTGACGAGAACAAGCTCCTAGTAGAGCATTGGCTAGTCTATCGAGACGATGACAGCAGACAAAAGGCAGAGGCATATTTCGGCATATCATTACCTAGCTACATCGTTGAGCCTAAAGCCGTATTTGCCCGCCGGATGCGCTTCGCTCGGTGGATAAAGCTCAACAATATTGACCGAAGCCAAGACAAAATGCGCCAGTTAGAACTGCTGCAGCGAATGGGCAGGCTTATTGTTATTGAGCGACTGCAACAGCTGCAACAGCTGCAACAGCTGCAACAGCTGCAACTAAATTATGCGGATTTTGAACCTAAAAGTGTCAAGCCGAACTCCGTAATTTACCTCGATCCGCCATACGAAAACACATCGGGCTACGCAGTCGGAAACTTTAACCACAAAGATTTTTACGAGTGGCTAAAGCAATTTAATGTACCAGTGTATCTATCTAGTTACAACGCTCCTGATTGGCTCAAGCTGGTCCTGTGCCTAAAGCATAGGGAAACATTAGCAGGCTCGCTGTCGGGCGGCGGCGATGTTGATGAGAACCTCTACTGGAACGGGGTCGGCTTGTAATGCCAAAAAAGCTAATCAAGCTAGGCGATGAAGTCGAGGATGTTGTATCAAAGGTGCGCGGCATAGTTCACGGCCATGTGCATTATCTAGACGGCAGCGAGTACTGGATTGTGCAACCCCAGGCACTCGAAAACGCCGAACTTGCAAAAGAGATACATGTCAGTGTGGCTTATTGTAAGTGGATTGGTGATGGCGTATACCCAAAGCCAGTACAGCCAGTAGGCTTTTATGTAGAAAACGAGCAGGAGTAGGACATGGCAATGCCTAACTTACTAGAGGGCAAAACACCACTACAGTCGCGCTTCGTAATCAAAGCTCGCAAGCCAAAGCTAAAGCGCAAAAAGTCCAAGATAGCCGAGGCGGTCCACGAAAAGTGGTTTTTTAATCTCAACCCTAAATACTTCGTACAACTACAGAAGGAATGGAACGAGAAACGATTAAGTATAGTACTTCCTAAGCTGGAGGATTACGATGCTTGGCTGAATTACTTTAAAACATTACCACCTAACACTATCCGCATGCTTGCTGCGACCGGCATGGACATACTACCTACCGAAGCCTATGCAGCTCTCAGCCGGTGGCACGACATCATTACAAACCCCCACCGCATAGATAAGATCCACCAGTCAGGACTTACTAATAACGGCAGGCGAGCCAAGGATCACAAGACAATCGTTCAGCTAGCGCTCGCAAATGACCGCCTGGGCGTTCTAAAAGCCACACGCGACCAAATAGCCGAAAAGCTAGAGAAAGGCGCAGGAGCGCGCGATACGGCTGCCCTAGCGCGTGAAATGACCGAGATCATGACACAGATCAGCGATTATGAAAAGCGAATCGGTCCAAAGAAAGACACTGCACTTGGTTACTTATTAGAAGATATGCCTGGAAGAATAGGCAAAAGGCAGCGCGACAAAGGTGCGCGCAATACAAGTTTCAAATCACGAGTAACAATAAAGGATGTAGAAGCTTAGAATGAAAAAACGACTTGGCAACCAAAAACCCCGAGTAGATCAATATGTAAACGGCGATATTTGGCTAGCAGATAAGGTTATACGCTTAATGGAAGCATACGGCTTCATATTCGTACCTTGGGAGAAAGCAATCTTATATAGGTGGCTGGCAGTTCACCAAGATGAAGATGGTAGTTGGAAGTGGTCAAACCCAAAGGCTGGTTTACTTGTGCCGCGACAAAACGGTAAAACAGAAATCATAATTGCTCGTATTATAGGTGGCATAATATTTATGAGTGAAGCGCTTATTTATACCGCACACTCAGATAAAACAGTAGATGAGACTAAACGCCGGGTACAGAATTTTTTTTATCATGCCGAGCCAGAGATACGGGATATGCTAACTGACGAGTTCGACAAAGAGCCTAAGAGCTTAGATTACGTAGAGCTTCGGACACGGGGAAGGTGTGTATTCCGTACTAGAACTCGATCAGGTGGATTAGGTACTACCAACGACACGCTCATAATAGACGAAGCACAAGAAGAGACTGATGCACAGCAAGAGGCACTACTGCCTACTATCTCAGCCGGTAAAAGCCAAAACCAACAAATACTCAGAGCTGGAACGCCTCCAAGCGGTGGCGGCAATGGTACGGTATTTATTCGTATACGGCGCAACGTGATTGACGGCAAGGATCATACAACCTGCTGGCAGGAATGGTCAGTAGAGACTTTAACTGATCCAAGCGATGAGGATGCTTGGTATAAAACTAATCCAAGCTTGGGCTATCACTTGATGCTAGCAGCAGTTAAGAATGAAGCAAAAGATATGGCGGTAGACAGTTTTAATAAGATGCGTCTTGGCTGGGTCGCTGGAGTTGAGAATATGCGAGTGATCAGTGATGATCAATGGCAACCATTAGCTGTTAAGTCCGTAGATCTACAGGAAGATCCAAGCTTAGTCTATGCCATTAAGTTTGCACCAGATGGTAGCGCTGTATCGTTAGCTGTGGGTGTGCTAATGCCTGACGGTAAAGTACACGTTGAGCTGGTAGAGCGTAAGGCTATGAGCGCCGGTACAGGCTGGCTGGTGCAGTGGCTAATCGAAAAGAACCGTTGGCGTAAGGCTAAAAAGATAATAATTGATGGCGCTGCAGGCACACAGCTACTTGTAGAGGAGCTTGTCAGGACTGACAGGCGTATTAGCAAGCGCGTACTTACACCGAACGTAAAAGAGGCTGGCGCAGCTTATGCGGCATTTTATGATGGTATTGATCGTGGGCTATTAACACATTATGATCAGCCTGCATTGAACATATCTATTCGCACTGTAAAGAAACGAGCAATCGGGCGCGATGGTATGTTTGGCTATTCTAGTATGAACCCTGATATACAAAGTGATCCAACCGAGGCAGTTGCGTTTGCATACTATGGTGCGATCAGGTTTAAAAAAGGTCTAACCACTGGTGGTAGTGGTCAGTCAGTTATGCTATAGTAGATCTAGCTTTCAGCGAAGTAATACACGCTGTTAGCCAGAAACTCCATTTCGGCAAACTAGATCCACTTAATTCGTGGGTCTTTTGCTTTTATGGAGCTACTAATACATGTAGAGGAAGTCTGAAGCGTTAGCAATACGACTAGAGACTTTGTTCCAGCCACCGTTATAGTTCATTTCAGTAATACTTATTTTACCATTACCAAGTACCGCTTGAACGTAGACAACGTGCATTAAACCTCTAGCCTGAGCTGCAGCGCCAGCACGAGGGCTAGTACCCTTAGCACCGGGATAGCGAGCGTACCAAGTGTCGGCGTTACCTAAGTTATTAGGCAGATCAGGACGCATGTTCTTAACGTAGTAAGTACAGTACCCATAACTATATGTATTGCCCGAAATAGCACCACGAGTAATTTTAACTGGTGTGGTACTCGGAGCTTGCGCTGGCTTTGGAGTCTGTTGTTTAACAGACGCGGTTTTATTCACTTTTTCTGGATTGACCACATTTTGAACAGGTGGAGGCGGTGTATTAGGCAGGGGACGATCAGCAAGTATTTCTGCGTCCGTAGGCACTATGAGCTTATCTCCCACATTTATAAGATCAGGATTAGTTATATTGGTATTCTTCTCCCACAGTCGCTGGACGGTAGTCTTGTAGGCTTCGGCTATTTTGCTAAGATGATCTCCGTCCACTACAGAGTGTTCTATAGGCGGTATTGGTTTAGGCTCGGGAAGCCTGTAAGGTATTTGATTTTGCTTTTGCTTAACTTGCTGCACGATATTTATGGTCGGTGGCTGTATATCGCTAACTTGTAAGAATTGTAGCATAATGTCCGGCTAATAAAAGCCTAAATATTCCTTTGTTTAAAAGCTAGATAATCATACCATATCCATATAATAACCTGTCAAACTTACTGGGGTAGATACCTATAATACTATTGACAAATATGCCATAATGCGCTACAATGTAATCATGTTAGAAATAATAAACAAATACTACACATTCCAACCCGGCGAGTTCTTGCCAATACGATCAGACGGCAAACTACTTAATAGACGCGAGTTCCATGCTTACCGTATTAAATGGATCTTCAAACACCGCCAAGCAGCCTTTTACCAGTTTACTCACCAAGTAGGCTAGAGCCTTTTGCGCGATTCTTATTTGAGCAAGCTGTAACAGAGCAGGGTTTAATTGTTTATCGGGGATTATATGCCACATCTATATAGTATTATATAAAAGTTATAAATATAACTCTCTATAATACTATATAGATACAGCCCTCGGAAACGCCGAGTTTTCCACTGAATTCACAGGTTTATACACAGAATAAGCGAAATCGCAGTTGATATAAAAACCCACTGGTAGTATATTTGAGATACTAAGTGGAAATGGAGGGGATATATGTATTACAAAGTGACAGAGCAAAGAAAAATAACAATGCTTGAGCGTATAGGGGAGGCAGCCGATCTAATAGACGATCAGCGGTTTCTACCTTTTTACAGGAGCATTCAAATAAAACTAGAGAAGATGGGCAAACCAGACGAATGGCAAAAAATGATAGCGACCGCTAAAGAGAAAGCCGATCCTGCTCGATATTTTGCTACACTATGCAAAATGATCAAGGCAGGCACATATAACTTCGTTGAAAAGGTCAAAGAGGTTACTGGCGCAACAGCTCTATTCCTACACGATAAGCTGGTAAAATTTGGCTTCGGTAAATACCAGAAGTATTGGGTACGTAAAGCAGAGGAGTTTATAAATAAAAATAGCCAATCAGCATTTATAGACTTGCTAGAATACGCCGATCGCAAGAAAATATCACAAAAGTATATGGCAAAGGCACTATTAAATTGCAAACCACCACAACAATACTATAAAGAGAATATACTTGGAGGTTCAAAATGAAATATACATTAAAATATGCTACTAAGAGTAAACATGATAAAACAAAGGATTTTATATGGATAGCTACAGCAGCAACCCTGATATTCCTAATGGTACTATTCGGCTATGACCTACTTACCTACGTAGCTACCCATAATATTTTAAGAGGAGAGTTCTAGTGGATAAGCCAATAAGAAAACCATTAACTAAAGGAGATAAGAATATGACTAAAAAAGTAACCGTAGGGATAAAAATACTAAACTGGGTAACTGGTGCAGTAATATACGAATCCGATAAAGAGACTATTAAAGAAGCGGTAGTTGGCGCTAACCTCCGTGACGCTAACCTCCGTGACGCTGACCTCCATGGCGCTAACCTCCATGGCGCTAACCTCTATGGCGCTAACCTCTATGGCGCTGACCTCCGTGACGCTAACCTCCATGGCGCTAACCTCTATGGCGCTGACCTCCGTGACGCTAACCTCCATGGCGCTAACCTCTATGGCGCTGACCTCCGTGACGCTAACCTCTATGGCGCTGACCTCCGTGACGCTAACCTCTATGGCGCTGACCTCCATGGCGCTAACCTCTATGACGCTAACCTCTATGGCGCTGACCTCCATGGCGCTAACCTCCGTGACGCTGACCTCCATGGCGCTAACCTTGATAACTTACCTAAAGATTTCATTAACCAGTGTAGCCGAGACATTTTATTCATCTTAGGGTGCTTAAAATCAGAAGTGCCAGCACTAAGACAGATGTTAGTAGACGGTAAAGTAGACGGCTCTCAGTACGAAGGAGAGTGTGCCTGTCTTATAGGCTCACTAGCTAATGCAGATGGTGGCATGGATAAAGTTTGTTCAGCTATTCCGTTCTACGAAAAAGGAACACATAACTATGGAGAGATGTGGTTCTTAAATATACACAAAGGCGATACCCCTAAAACTAACCAGTTCTCTAAACATGCCGTGATGCTTTGCGATATGGTAGTGCCTTACAAAAAGACCAAGAAAGCTAGTAACAATGATGGAAAATAAAGACGGATTTCCAGTTAGAATAGACCTATTCCCCAAACTAACCAAAGTAGCTAACTTTATTAAACGCCTCCTACCTAAACCAGAGATACCCAATAGGGGAGCTAGTGAGTGTTTAGATGATGAGCTGTATGGGGAGAACAACTAGATGAGTAACACCCCCAAACCCCAAGCTAATAAACTAGAGGATAAGATGAGTGTCTATTCTCAAATACCAATAGGCAAACCATTCAGAATATTAAAGAAAAACAAAGACCAGACAGTTTGGCAGAAAAATGAGCACGGCTTAGTAATATACTTCCATTCAGAAGACCTTTGGTGCAATCCCCCTACCGACACAAATATGGAGAGCAATGCGGGAAGGGCAATCGAAAAGTATGGTATCGAAATGCTACGGAATGATTATGTCGAGTGGTACAACAAGCACCAAAGGCAAAAAGACCTAGACGCAGCAATGAAACGTCAGAGACAGCGTATGTGGGATAATAGGCACTTATACCCTTGGCTAAAAAGGACAGACCAATCATGACCCCCACAAATAAGAATAAGACTATCAGTGACATCCTAGAAGAATTTTGGGATAAGCGAGGTAGACATAGCAAACTACCTATGTACCCTAAAATTGAAAGTATTGCCGAAGCCACCCAAGCCATCACCCAAGCTATGCTAGACGCTTTGCCTGAGAAGTTAAGTATGAAGCCAGCTATCCAAACTCACAGCGACGCTGGTGCTGGTAATGTCATAGGCTACAACCAAGCCATAGACCAAATGGAATCAGCTATAAAGAAAATGGGGGGTAGTGATGAGTAAATTTAAATTTGATTTAAATGCTATTAAGGGTAAAACCTACGAGGATGGTTTCGTGGCGTTATTTCAGCAGCTAGAGGACCACTACAATACAGAAGTCAATGTGAAACCTGATTTTGTTTTTGGTGGATTACCCGAACCGCGTAACAAAACAGTAGTCTTAGATGATGGCTCAACTGCAATACAGATTCTACCCGCTGGATTAGTGTCACCAGACGATAAGAAATTCATTCGTATGGAACCAGGTTGGGAAGTGAAGGATGGCAAAGATTTAGGCTTGAAAGAGGGCAAAGTGTTAACTGGTGTGAATAGCGACAAAGTGGAAGTATTTGATTATGTGAAGAATTATAATCCAGGTGATGCCGTTGCTGACGGTGAATCCGCTAAGTATGATTTGAGTGCGAAATGAAAAAAATCTGTGAGTTCTGCGATAAAGAATTTGAAGCAAAGCGTTCTACAGCTAAATTTTGTTCTGCAAATTGTCGCGTAAAAGCTGCTCAGGCAGCGGACGTGGACCCCGAAACTGGTGAAATAAAAACTGATGTTGCAATCAAAACTGCGGGCAAGGGTTATGACCGCGAAAAGAATCTACTAGCCTTCATTAAGATGGGTGTCGCTGAGGTTGACTGGATTCCTACTGGCATACCTGACTTTGATAAGTTGACGAAAATCCCGCGTGGCAGAGTGACGCAGATTCAAGGTCCATACGGTGTAGGAAAGACAACACTTTGTTTAAATATGATTAAAGGCTTGAAGGACCGCAAGGTTCTGTACATTGATTCCGAGGCTGCGCTCAACCCTCATCTTTTGGTGGATATGGAGCTAGACCCAAAGAATTTTAATTTATACAATGAATCTGCTTATATGGAAGATATTGCCGATGTCATCCGTGACGCAGCTAAAAGTGGTAAATATGAGCTTATAATCCTAGATTCTGTACCGATGACGACCACCAAAACAATAGCAGAATCCGAAATAACAGCTAAGAATATCGGCCAGAAGGCAGCAATCATCCACAAACTAATGAACTGGATTGCAATGGACCTGAAAGCTACCAATACGGCTATGGTTTTTATTAACCAAGAGCGCGAAGTGATTGGTAGTTATGTGCCTATGAAGTACACGCCAGGCGGGAGTGCTATCCCATTCCAAGCCAGTCTGATTGTTGCACTCAAAACCATTAAGTCCTGGCGATTCCCACAAAAGCCGAAGGATGGTATTTATGAAGGTCACGAGGTGGAAGCTACAATCATTAAATCCAAAGTGAATACCCCGTGGCGTATTCAGAAATTCAAACTATATTACCCTAACCCGATGAAAACCGAAGAAGCTGGACCCGTTAATGGCGAAAAAGAAGCCTTCTAATAGGGCTAACATCTACATCCCGACCAGTCTTTTACCTTTGGCGGGAATGATTGACAATTTCTCTGCATTTGTGCAGATTGCTTTGGAGCAAGCCCCCGATATTATGGCTTTTGCAATTCTCCACGAAAAAGACCCGAAGAAATACCACTATCGTCGTAAAATAGAAGATGTGATAGAACCTTTCAACAAGAAGTATCCACTTGACCCCAATAATAAACTGACACCAATAATTAAACAAAGGCAAGGCGAATGGCGAACCAGCTCTCAGAAGATACCCGACGTACTATTGTAGACCGCATACCAGATTATGCGACAATGCTGCAAGAGGACGCAGAACGCGCGATTATCCGTGTTATTGCTGATGATTTCTTCATTTACTGTGAACGTAACCTAGTCATCGAAGACAAACTAACCAGTGAGATTATTCCTTTGGTGGAGGTCATCAACTGGCAGCAGCGGAAGTTAGTTGGGCTAGTGCTTCAGGATATTCAGAACGGCTTGCCAGTACGCTACATTATTCTAAAGGCTAGGCAGATGGGTCTTTCCACCATTATCGAGGCACTTGGTTACTGGTGGACCACCACGCATCGCAACATTCACAGCCTTATTATTGCTCACGATTCAATGGCTGCATCCAACTTGTACGAAATGTTCAAACGCTATTTTGATTACAGCCATAGTCACTTCCAGCCGACTAGGAAATATAACAATAAGAAAGAACTAGTGTTTGATGTCGATGACCGCATTAAAGAGGAATGGAACGAACACGTTTCGGGCTGTCGTGAGTCTGAATCCTGTGGTGTCAGTCACAAGCCACCTGGTCTTGGTAGCTCAATCAAGACGATGGTTGCATCCGAAGGCAAGGGTCGCTCACTAAAGATTCACTTTTTCCACGGCTCAGAGGTTGCCTTTTGGGAAGGCTCCGCTGACGTTGCATCCGCAGCTATGCAAGCGGTCCCAATGGCTAAAAACACCTTTGTCTTTTTGGAGAGTACTGCCAACGGGGTCGGTGGCTACTACTACGACACCTGGCAGTCTGCCAAGCGCGGTGAATCAAACCTGAAGCCATTGTTTTTTGCCTGGCACGAACACGAGGAATATGAAATCCGCGGTACGTGCAACGACAATTACGATGAAGAAGAAGTTGAACTACTGAAAATATTTCAGGAAAAAGGGTACAACCTAGAAGTTTGGGA
>JBBSJF010000002.1:0-24334 GCA_038257495.1 Saccharimonadales bacterium (SeqCode)
TAGCAAGAACCCGAAGTAGGTCTTAAGCCAATCTTTTTCACCCGTAGGGCATAAGAACTTTTCGCCTCGTCAGGGTAAGCTAACGCCACGGGCTAGCCAAAGGCTACCCGTAAAGTGCCCTAGAGAGGCGAAAAGTTCTTATGCCCTAATCTTCTTTATTTTGCTGGTTTTAAAACGATGTGGCGCTCTTGCCCCTCGCCTACCGACTCTGTTGCCAAGCCCTCATCCGCTGCCAGCTTGTGGATCGTACGGCGGTCTGCCGCATTCATAGGCTCTAGGGGTAGAGATTCGCTCGTAGCTTTAACCTTGTTTACCCATTCCATAGCTTTTTCGGCTAAGCGATCGGCACGTTGCTTTTTATACTCTGCGATATCCAGATTGACCCTAAAATATTCGTAACCTTGGTTTTTGAGCGCACTACCTACGACGTATTGGAGCGAACGCATAGTGTCGCCGTTTTGCCCGATTAAAAATCCGTTTAGCGCGCTAGTTGGTACCCGTAGTTCTATTACCTCGCCATCGTCCGCAGAGGCGTCTACCGAGGTGTTAAGACCAAAGAACGACAAGATATCCTCTAGATACTTCTTGGCAAACTGAATAGAATCTTCCACTTTAGGACATCCTAGTTTCTAAACTTACAACGAAATCACCATACTCTCGCTCCGAAACGATTTTATCTCGTCGATGCATCGCAGGGGATGCACCTCCTCGCCAGAAATCGCTTCTCGCTAGCGAGTATAGCAATTTCGTTACTGTAACTTTAGAAAAAAGCATGCCCTTACCTCCGTTTTTTACGTTTGCTGGATGTAGCCTTTTTCTTGTCTTTCGTTTTTGGTTTATCTGGTAGCTCTACTACCGCTTCTACCGGTTCGCCGTCTGCTATTGCCTCGAGCTCTACTTCGTCTTTACTAAGAATGTAACGCTGCTGGAAATATGCCACAACACTGCTCGTAAGCAAATAAAGTGCAAGAGCAGCTGGTATACCCAAGGTTACAAAAGCGATAATAAATGGGGTTAGTAGTAGCATGTTACGGTTTACGGCCGCGCTTACGTCGGATTGATCGGCCTTTTTACCCTCTTTTGCGTCACCCAATATACTCTTGAGCCCCCGCGCATCTTTAGCTGATGGAGACAACTGTTTGCTCACAAAATATTGCAAAACGGCGCTGAGCAAGACAATGATAATTGCCGGTATATAGGTGGCACCCTTGCTGTAAGCGGCTCGGTTGAGATCTATGATGCCAAAGAGCGTGGCGTCGAATCTGCTAATATCGCGAACAAGTTCTTGCATCCAGGACAAGTCTCTAACAAATGGGTAAGAAAAAGTCAGGATCTCTTCTGGGTGTTTTACTATCTTGTTGATACCACTATAAAGAGCGATAAACAATGGAATCTGGACAACCAATAAGCCAATCTGGCTAAAAGGATTAACGCCACGCTCTTTGTAAAGCTCCATCATTAAGGCAGATTCTTTTTGTTTGTCTCCTGCTGCCTTGGCCTTAAGCTTCTTTAGCTCTGGTTGCAGCCTTTTCATAGCAGTTGCCTGGTGTAGCTGCTTTTTAACCAGCGGCCACATCGCTAAGCGAATTAAAGCAGTAAAGATAATAAGCGCGAACCCAAAATCGTGCCCTGGTATAAGCGCGTATATCGCTACAAGGACATTGAAAACCGGCTGTACAAAAAACGTATCAAACATATCTGGGGTTAGTATAGAGCAAAACTGATTATTTATCGAGAAGTCGGGCTTGGTATAGTTGTTTATCCAACTGGTTGGCTATATCTTCTACGGGCATACCTTTTAAAGTATCGTGAAAAGCCGTAATCACCATATCGAAAGGCTGGTTAAAGCGAGTTTGCCGCAGACGGACAAGCTCGTATATCCGGCGTCTAATACGGTTACGAACTACTGCCGATTTGTTCACTTTTTTGCTAACCACTACGCTAACGCGGTACTCTGGGCGCCTGGATGGCGTAAACTTTAGGGCAAACATCGGACCACGGACAATAGCGCCGTTTTTATAAACACGCCGCACACTATTGTTGCCATGAAACCGATATATGCTTGCAATCATCTACAGCTATTCTAGCAATAAAAAACGACCAAAGTCGTTTTTAGTGAGTAAGGCGGGATCGACCCTTAAGCTTGCGACGAGCCATAACTGCCTTGCCGGCTTTAGTTGCCATGCGCTTTAAAAAGCCGTGTTGCTTGGACTTGTGACGCACTTTGGGTTGGAATGTTCTTTTCGGCATAGTTCGCTCGATAGTACGCTATAAACTACATATATACAAGCGGTTGTAGTAAATACCTCGTGAGTTTGACAACAAAAAACCACAGATTACAATAGTTTATCCCCATATTTCGGAGTACTTTCCACAGTTCCTAAGGTGTTGGGTGTGTGTGTGGATAAGTTTTAATCTGTTCGACCGTTTTTGCCTAGAATAAAGAAATTATGTATCCTATGGTTGTGGAAAAGTAGAGTAATTCTGTATAGTATAGCTATATAAATGCACAGATAAACCGAGGGGTACACATGCAGGAGGCGGCGTTATGGCAGGTTGTTTTAGGAGAAATAGAGCTCTCTATTTCCCGGGGCAGCTACGTGACGTGGTTTCAAAATACCAGACTGCTCAAGAAAGACCAGGCGCGTTATGTTATTGGCGTACCTAATGTATTTATTAAAAACCAGATGGAGAAGCGATTTAACCAACTCGTAGTTGAGTCAATTAGAAATCACGCCGAAGCGCCAGAACATGTCGAATATAAGATTCATTCTGTGCCTTCCTTGCACCGAAAGGTAGTGGACGAGCAGCCGATGATTATCTCTCGTGGCAGCACCGAAGGCAGAACCACGCAAGCAACCCAAGAAACCTCCCAAAAACCAGTATCCAGTTTGTCGCACTCCTACAGGCAAGGGTTAAACGAAAGATACACCTTCGACAATTTTATCGTTGGCTCAGCAAACGACCTTGCGTACGCCGCCTGCCAAGGCATAGCCAGCCAACTTGGTACCAAATATAATCCATTGTTTATATACGGTGGTGTCGGGATCGGTAAAACGCACCTCATACAAGCTGTTGGCAACGCCGTGCTCGCCGAGAACCCCCGGGCGCATGTGGTATACATTTCTACAGAGCAGTTCGTACAAGAATTTTTGGACGCTATCCGTTTTAAGAAAAATACTGACTTTGCCAGTTACTACCGTAGCGCCGACCTACTCATCGTGGACGATATGCAGTTTATTGCCGGTAAAGAAAAAACACAGGAAGAGTTCTTTCATACCTTTAATGCCCTACACCAAGCAAATAAACAGATTATTATCGGTAGCGACAAGCCCCCTCGCGACATTCCAACCCTTACCGACCGCTTGCGAAGCCGCTTTGAATGGGGCATGAGTATTGATATGCAGATCCCCGACTTCGAAACGCGCTGCGCGATTATCCAAACTAAAGCCGAGACCCATAATATAGAGCTGGTAGCCGATGTGGTTGCATACCTCGCTAACAACGTCCAGACCAATATAAGAGAGTTGGAGGGCGTACTAAACCAATTACTCGCCTTCTGTGAAATGCGTGGTATAGCACCCGACATGAATGTTGCGACCAGTTTACTAGGTTCGACTAAATCCCGACCAAAGCACATAAGTTCTAAGCATATTATAGAAAAGACCGCCAAGTACTTTCAGATATCTATAGAAGAAATTGTAGGACCTAAACGAGACAAAGAAATAGTAGTGCCCCGACAGGTTGCTATGTACTTACTGCGTAGCGAATTACACTTAAGCTTTCCAAAGATTGCCCGAGAGCTTGGACGCAAAGACCATACAACCGCCATACACTCCGTAGATAAAATAGAAAAAGAGCTGGTGTTCGACATGGATCTTAAGGCGACTTTGGGCGAAATAAAGGAGCGGATTAATGCGTAAGTTTATGCGCACAACCTGTGGATACATTGTTCAAAGCCCGTGTGTCTATTTTGGAAAAGTCTTATATATATCCCCAAGTCGGCGCAACGTATGCTTGAGTGTGTCCATAAAACCCACAATTGTACTCAAGTTGTACAATGTTTTACGTACCGAATACACAGTCTTTCTTACCTCAATTCAATCCGTTATTTTCGAGTTTTACACAATGTCCACAGTGCCTATTACTAAAACTACTACTTATATATCTAATTAAGGAGAATATATGAAACTACAGGTAACTCAAGAAAATCTAGCCAAAGCACTCGGAAGCGTAGCACGTGTAGCTAATACAAGAGGAACATTACCTGTACTAGCAAACGTACTTATATCCACCAAAGACAATCGACTGAGTATCGCCGCAACTAACCTCGATATTGCCATTACACATTATATTGGCTCTAAGGTTGCAACTCCGGGAGCAATAACGGTGCCTGCCCGGCTTACGCAAGATTATATTAATAGCCTTCCAAGCGGCGTTGTTAACCTAGACCTAGAAGACCATAAACTACACATACAAAGTGCTGATTATAAATCTACTATAAACGGTATTATGGCCGATGAATTCCCTGTTATGCCTGGTATTACCAAAGGCTCTTCTTGGCGGATACCAGCAAAAGACTTTAAGCGTGCATTGCAACAAGTAGTTTTTGCAGCTTCAAGTGACGAGACTCGACCGGTTTTAACCGCAGTATACTTACACACAAGCGAGGGTAAACTCTATATTGCTTCTACCGACAGTTACCGGCTGGCTGAGAAACAAATTTCTGGTATAAGAGAAGAGATAAGCCTACTCGTACCTGCCTCTGCGATGCAGGATGTACTTCGTATTATTGGCGACTTTGACGGCGAAATAGAGATTACTCATGACGAACAACAGGTTTTGTTCTCTATTGGAGACATCGAACTAGTTACTAGGCTTATAGATGGTAATTATCCGGATTACCGTAAGCTTATACCGCAAAAATTCTCTACTATAGCAAAAATATCTAAAGAAGAGTTTACGTCTATTACTAAGATATCTAGTCTTTTTGCCCGCGAAAGCGCCGGTAGTATTACGATTAAAATCGACGAAGATGACCAAACGATCAGCATAAAATCCGTAGCCTCCCAACTAGGAGAAAACACTTCTACTGCCAAGGCAGATATCAAGGGATCGGGCGAAGTAACCTTAAATTCTCGCTTTTTACTCGACGGACTCGCGGCATTCTCTGGTGGAGAAGTAGCTTTTAGTTTTAATGGCAAACTCGAGCCCTGTGTACTAAGCGACACATCAGATGCGAGCTATACGCACGTAGTAATGCCCTTAAAAAGCTAAACAAGGTAGAATAGGTGTCTAGTGATATCTTCTATCCGCCTGCAAAATTTTAGGTCATATACCGACCAAACCTTCCAGTTTAAAAACGGTGTAAATCTAATTATTGGGCCCAACGCTTCTGGCAAGACCAATCTTTTAGAGGCAATACTTGTACTAGCTAAGGGTAAGTCTTATAGGGGAGGAGACAATGAGCTCATTCGTCATGATAGTGAATGGGCGAGGGTAGACGGAGTACTCGGCGGTCAAAAAAGGATATATAAACTGCAAGGACAAGACGGTGTGTACATAAAATCCTACGATATCGACGGAAACTCTCTGTCTCGTCTTACGTTAACTCGCAAATTTCCAGTAGTGCTCTTTGAACCATCACACATGAACCTACTACATGGTAGCCCTGAGCTTCGTAGGGCCTTCTTGGACGATATATTAGTACAAACCGTGCCAGGTTACGAGTCGTTATTAAAACAGTACAGAAGGTCTCTATTGCAGCGAAGCGCACTGCTTAAAAAGAACCCAAGTGCTATTGAAGAACAGATATTCAGCTGGAACGTATCCTTGAGTGATTTAGGAGCAAGGATAGTTAACCTTAGGTACGATATAACCCGTAAGCTTGCCAAGTTACAGCCAGATATATATCGCAGTATTAGTGGAGGTTCCGAAGAAATAGAAATAAGTTATAAACTGACCTTTAATCTTGGTTCGTACAGCTCTTTAATGTTAAAAAAGCTTCAAGAATCAACCCAGAAAGATCTTATCCGAGGTTTTACGAGCGTCGGACCCCACCGTGAAGACCTTAACATAGAAATACATGGCAAACCTGCCAGCACAGTAGCTTCAAGAGGAGAAACACGAACCATTATTGTATCGTGCAAAATAGCCAGCCTCTACACCCTAGAAGAAGCTCTGGGGGTTCAGCCCATTCTCTTGCTCGATGACGTATTTGGAGAATTAGACGTTAACCGTCAAGAAAACATTAAAAAGCTTATTTCTGGTTTTCAAACATTTGTCACTTCGGCAACCAACGAAGAAAATGGCGAAACAATAAAAGTTTTATAGGTTGACTGCCTAGTCGGCTGGTTCTAAATCGACAGATGCTTTAGGCTCAATCTTATCATAAGGGTTATATATCTTAAATCGACTCTGATCTATACCCTGCTCTAATATCGCTTCTCGAACTTTTGTACTATTCTTTTTTAAAATTGTTATATCTGGGGAGCTTAGGTCGGTAGCAATATTATGCACAGGAGCTCCTACGACTGGTAATATGAATATATATTCGCCATATATCGAAACCTCATCTATCTCCGGGTATTTTAGTAGGTTGGATATTCTTTTATCAACTGGATCACTTAGGTTGGTCTTTTGGTCGATATAGAGCGCTACTTTTTTGTCTCTACCGTTAGTAAGACACAAGGTGTACCCCTCGGAGTTATTTGTTTGTATGCCACAGTAGCTGTAGTCGCCCAATGTATAGCTTGCAAAACCTTCGCCCTTATCTATATCCAGCTCAAGTATTTCGTTTTCTCTAGAAACAAGAGCGGTTTTATTATAGTTTTGAATCGACTCCACGTTACTTACGCTGTATAAAAGTTTTTGTTTTTTACCGCTAATGTCGTAAACATCAAGTTGTTTTCCTGCAAGCGTACATAGTTTATTACTACCGCAAGGTGTAACGAAGCTGAATAAAGTCTTGAAAGTGAAATGGTTAAGTACGCCGTTATTGCTTACAATAACTTCGGTCTGAGCACCCTTAAATGTTTTAGGGTTCTCTATCTCTGTATCTTCTTTTAGGCCTTTTGTGTAAACCGCGGCAATTACTTCGCCATTAATGTTAAGTGAATTCGGAACAAACTCACTATCTTTCGGACGTTCTAAAGTTATACTCAAGGGTCTTGCACTAGCCGAAGGGTAATACAAAAGTTTTTCCAAAGAGCTATTATAGTAGTTTTCGTATACTAAAAACCCTTCCCTGTAAGGAAGCATAGAATATGTCTTTTCTAAACCAAGGTCAGCTAAGCCTATCTCGCCGCCCAAAGACAGGTCTTCGTTTAGTGTATACAGGGTATGTAGGGTGTCCTCTGCTTGGACTGGCTGCAGTAAAATTAATGATCCCTCGGGTTTTTTTATGACTCCTTCAATAAGACGGTTTAGTGGAAAAGGATTCTTCTCGACATAGGTTGGTGTATCCGCTGTTGCTGGTTTATGTATCTGCAGTTCGCTATAAAAACCACCGCAATTATATGAAATGAACGTTTTAGCAGCAAGGTGCATGCATGAAGCAGGATTATTGCCCGTAAATGTTCGTTGTTTTTCGGATAGTACAGTAGCTTCTATCTTTTTGGTTCTTAAAAATCCACTAGACTTTGCCACTGCAAAAAAGCTTAATCCGTTTTGGTCTACGAAAACTTCGGAGGTTCCTCTGGACACAAGACGTTTTACTTTTATGGGTGCGTCATTTAATTCGACTATTTTCTTAGATTTTTGATCTGTAATTTTATACGTTACTTTATCTTTTCCTGGATTGGCTATCGTTACCTCGATAAAAGAATGGTTATATATCCAATAGCCGGCGATTATCAAAATAATAATAAAAATTATTTGAATAAGCCTTTTTTTGTCGATAGAAGACACTACTGATCCAATTTTTGGCAATAACTCACTTGTTTGCAATGTAGCCATACTAAACCCCCATTCTCTTTAGTTGTATAGTTAGATTCATGCTGGCAATCCGTTAAAGAGAGCGTTTATTAATGGAATAATACCAGGGTCACGACAATCCGTGCCTCCCCCTCTTTGAGGGACCCCTCCTTGTATACACCCGCGATCTAGATGAAGGTGAGGGTAGGTATTTCGTGCACACTGTGTCCTCCCGATCTGAGCGATCTGTTGACCGCTCTTTACCTGGTCGCCAGTCTTGACCGTTAACTGACTGACATGAAGAAAAGCATAAATGAAGTTATCTTTACTAGATTTTAATTGAATCGTAAAACAACCAGCATTACCGTCGTAGTTGTCGTTTGCGGAAACTATTTGACCATCAGAAATTGCAAATATTGGTGTTCCTACTGGGTTGGTGTGCACAGAAATATCAAAAGCAGGTGAACAGCATCCTGCCGGACCTTTGTGGTGGCACCCACCCGTGTTGCCACAGGGTAAGCTCGACATAGCAGTTACCCTCTTATGGGCAGCCTGGCTAGCTGGTGAAACCGGGAAGCTATAGCCTTCGGCGTTTACCACCCCACTACTTCCGGAATTATCGCAACCAGCTCCGCCGGTAGAGCCTGTCGTATCAGCTACGGGACCCGTGGTCGGAGGAGTACCTGTTCCAGAACCAAGTTTTGCCAGCCATGCCTCGGCAAATGCCATTCGCGGAGCAAAATCTTGACCAACTTCATATTTATCCTGCCATATTGAAACGGCCGATGCGAGGGTGGTCGCGCTTTTAAGAGGATCAAGTGCGCGTGATTTATAGTATGGGCTTTCTAGCTCGGTCCACATCCAATCAAGCTGAAGACCCAGGTCATAAACAGGCAAGTTCTTTGCTGCAGCTAGATCTATAAGTCCCTGTTTTCTGCCTGGGCTGGTCCACTGCACGATGCCGTATCCTGGTTGACCATCTTTTCCTACGGGAGGTGGGACGGTGTCGGACTCCCCACCCCAAGATCTACCCCCCCAGTTACCCTTTTCTACTATTTTTGGATTAAAATTACCTTCAGTTTGTAGATTTCCCATAGCCCCTGCCGCTTGGATTGCGGTAAGACCCTTGCCCGTTAAGTAATTCCATACTTTAGACGGGTTATCAGAGCCATTTAAGCCAACACCTGTCGTGCATTTACAGCCGTTACTTCCCGCTCCCGATTGTGTTTCTGTATCTGCTGGCTGCTGATCTATATTTGGCGGAGGGGCGTTGGGGTCTTGGCTAAGTTCGGCGCGTAACTTTTCCATATATTTTTTTCCTGGATCAAGATTTGTTGTAGTTGTTTCATAATGACCAAATACCCCTTTCCTGGCGCCTATATCTGACGCCGCTGGTATACTGTATTTTGCCATAAGCTCTCTAATCGTTCCTAAAACAGCTTGGTATTGAACGGCATTACTAAGCAGGTCTTGCTCGGCTGCCGCTACACTGTCGGTAGTTATGCTTTGTATCTCAATTCCGATAGACGCGTTGTTCCAACTTGGGTCGACAAAGGTCTGTATGGGCTTGGTCTCAAGCGATTCAGAGAGTTGGTGGACCTTCCCTTGCTTGTCTATGGTGAGCTGTACGGCTCTCCCATTGGGAAAGCCAGTCGCGACTCGACCTCTCAGTATATTTACCAAATCCTGAGGATTCTTATACTCGTAGGCTGTCCAATGCAGAATTACGCCAGTAGGAGTAATCTTGGGACCCTTAAAGGGATCTTTTACTCCCGGGTCAGGACCTGTTGGTAATAAAGGTCCGGTAGTTGCTGGCGTGGACTCAGGATTTGGCTTGGGTGGCGTTTCGTCTAGCGATCCACATCCCGAATCAGGATCATAATAAGGAAATTTTTTTATAATAGCCTCGCGCGTATTCTTCGCTGTAACTCCCATAGGGTACATGCCCTGTAAGTACATAGAGACGACCAATATGGGCAGCTGAAAAATTAGTAGAATACGGCGTAGCCGCACTGGGTTTAATCGTTTGTACCGCATCGGTTTGCTCCCGGCAGCGGATCCCAGTGCCATGCTTCATAACTATATTGTTTGATCCCGTACTGCTCTGCATTCTTTAAAAGCCATTCCCATCGTGGGTTACCGGGGGCACGCATGCGACCTGGCCCACAACTCGTAGTTGAGTTACCCTTGCCTCCGGCATTTGCAAAATCTATAGCAGCCCCAAGCTGGTGGATAGACTGTCCGGGTCTAGCACAGGAGCTTCCATCTCCGTTACCTCCACAAGAATCGGCTAGTCTAAAGGAGCTAACCGAGGATAGACCAATCCCGTCTTTTTTAGCCTGTGCGGCAAGTGCCTGCCATGCACCCGATACATTAGAGCTAACGACTGCCCCGCCGGCTTTTTCGACACCGGCAGTATCATTACCTTCACCAGGAATATCCGTAACTCGACAAAGTTTTAAGACTATAGGTCCAGGCTGTTTTTTATAAGCCCCGGTGTACTTACTAGTAACCTCACCTATGTCAACCGTACCGGCGGCACAAGGCACGTTAGTGCTACTTTTACCCAGAGTGCTAGGATCGACTTTAGTGCCCACGCTTGGTGTCGTCCCAGCTCCCGAAGTATCACTACTGGCTTGTTCTATGGCGGTAAAGTCTTTCTCTAGATCTTTTACTATGTATTCGTCTGGACCAGTATATATTCGATAGCGAAGCGCCGGCTCGGTACTTAGACCCGGACCAGAACAATCAGGGTTTTCTCTTGCGATCTTGTCTGTATCGTTTACTTTCTCGCCCGCAAAACATTTTCCATATTTTTCTTCTAGTGGCGCCAGCCCTCCATGACTCTCGATCCATAACTCGTTATTCTCTAGTGTGTAAGACTCATCGGTACGCATTTTCTCGATTTCATCAGGCGAATACCCTCGCTGAACCACATCGTAGTGGTTGATGGGCGAGGTGTTACCAGCTGCGTATACGGCGCCTGAAGTCATGCCTAGCGAAGCAACATTAGAGGCTAGACCTTGAGGGCTAAAGACATTAACAGACTTGAATAAGGAATTCTTGAACACACTTCCTATTCCCGTAGAAGTCACTGGTATAGAAGCCGCGACTTGGCTAACGATAGAGTACGGATTACTAGTTGCGAAGTACCTTTCTTGGAACGGTAGAGCGTCTACTTGGCTCTTGAGATAACCCTTCTCGTATTTATAGACAGCTGCCGATTCCTGGGGAGTGAGCGGCTTGCCCTTTACGCCTTTTGTAAGATTTTCGGACTGTAATAGTTCTAGCCCAACATGGTTCTTGCCATATTTTTCTGGTCCAGACTCAGGACCCGCATAGTTAAGGCTACCGAATAAAGCTACGGAGAGCTGTAGGCCAACATCGATTAGTAGAAACCCCCCAAGTGTCGCAAGTCCTGCTTTTGAGAATATTCCTGTTGCGGCTCCCTGGAGTGTTTTGCCGAGTCCAGTAACGATGGCTCTACCCAAGGCCTGTTCCGCTGCATTACCCGTACCTCCCGATACGACTGCTATTGCAACCTGAAGTGCCACATCTACGGCGAGTAAGGTTACCTGTCCAGCGGGGCTTAAAATCCCTTCACAAACTTTAGCGTTCGTAGCATCCACCACAGGACCAACGCCGGGTATTTCGGTGGCTCCCGGTAGCACGAAATTAGTGGGACTGGTTAGTGCCTGGACTATACTAATAAGTGTAGGGTCTAATTTTGGCTTAGTAGCAGGAATGTTGTACTCGGCTGGCATAACAATGTTTTCTTTGCCCACTGCACGCTGATAGTCAGGAGACCTGTCTGCCTGGTCCCACAGCCTTCCGTCGGCAATAGGAGCTGCACCTTTTACCTCTCCAGATCTAATCTGGTCGGCACCAGAAAGGGCGTCGTGTCCCATGCGTTTAGCAGCATCTTGGTTCTTTTCTTCCGATTCTTCTATTTTGCTCGCGGCATCATTGATCATGCACGCAAGGGTTACGATCTGGGAGCCAATAGAGACTGTATTAGCGGCTGCTTCAAGACCGCCTACTTTATTGTTCTTTAACGCATTACGCACAGCTTTCTGTGGATCGTACTTGCCGCCATCTTCTGCGATCGCTTTCTTGGCTTCTTCGGGGATATCATCAAGGGTATCATTAAGTCTGGGAGAGGAAGCATCTACGTGCTCCCTGCTCACATTATCTATGAGATCTTGCTTATTTTTAATATCCGCCTCTACTGGTGTTTTGCCTACATAATCCCTACCCTTTTGCCGCCACTTAGACATCTTAATGCCACTTTTTAGCCGGATATTATCAAAGACGGCGTTACGTGCTGCTTTGCCTTCTATTTGTAAGTTTTTTCCTACTCCTGTCTGCACTTTGTCTGTAAAGATTTTGCGGGCTGTCATCTTTTCCCTTAGCGTTAGGTCCTTAAAAGATTTTCCCTTAAACGTTTCTTTAGATACATCGTCTATGGCTATCAGTTCTCCGTCTATGCGTAGCCCCTTAAAGTCACCTCCTTTGCGGTTTAGGAAGCCACTTTTTTCCTCGAATTCAAACCGTAGTTGGTCGTTGGCACCAAAGTCCCGTAGTTGTTTTTCAATATCTATGCCTCGAAGTCTGTCTCTTAATTTAGTCTTGGGTCTAGGAACGGTGCCTGGTCCATCTACCAGTGCTGCGTCAAAAAGGTTTTGAGCGGTTCGTTCCCGCAGAATAAAGTGGAACCTGGCAAAGCCAGATCGGAGTAATATCTCTCCAAAATGTACGGACTTAAAACCGCTCAAGAAAAACAGAAGGAACAGTCCGATAGCCAAGATAGATAATATGCCACCCGCTCCTCCACCGGCTAAAAGGAGTTTTTTTCTCTTGCTTCTTCCGGACGATGTGCCACTCGCTTTAGAGCGCTTGGGCAAGAAGCCACGAATCTTGGACTGTTCATTTGAGTCATCGGATTCGTCAGGATTATATAGTGATTCGCCTTCCTCTGGGCTTTCGTCTTCGCCACTCTCGGCGTTGTTTAACTGGTCTGCACCTAGCCCATCTTTTTTTAGGGTTGCGCTTTTCTGGTCATCAATAGCCGAAAACTTATCGCCATACTTGGTATCTAGCTGGCGTTCCAAATCCCCCAGGTGCTGTAGCCGGTCTGTGTCTTTATCTGGTTCAATCCCGTTATTTGTGGGCACCTACTATACTCCTGGAGTTAGTCTATTATTTAGGTCTATTGTACCTTGTCCGGAGTCAATCCTGCCAGTTTGCTCGAGTTGTTTTATTTGCTCGGGATTGGTGGTGATGAGGCTGGTTTCGGTGGCGCTAGCCGCAATCTGTATGTGCACATGGTTCTGACCAGCAAAGAACAAACCTTGTCCTACCGGGAACTGGCTAAGGCGCTTCTTCTCTTCACTGGTAAGTTTAAACACATCTGCCAGTACATCTACGGCACTTGTAGATTGTTTTAACAATAGTTGCATGGAAGCGTTCGCTACGATTGCCCGCCCCATGCGTGAACCCATAAAGTCTTCCACATCCTGGGTAATAGTGGTTATACCAAGGTTATATTTACGGGCACGCTTCGCCAAGCTAAACATAAATTGGGCGGAGTCTTCATATTTCATAAGCTGCCAGGCTTCATCAATAATCAGCAATCGCTTTTTCTGCTCTGCTTTGGTTTTATTCCATATGTAGTTAAGAACGATATACATAGCCACGGGTCGTAGTTCGTCCTCTAGGTCGCGGATATTAAACACCACCAGTGGATTATCAATATTGATATTACTAGGCTGTGAAAAAATGCCCGCGAACGTCCCAGACGTATATTTACGAAGTCTTTGGGCGAGTTGTGGACCTGTGCCCCCCATGTGTAGGAGCGAATCATAAAGGTCACTAATGGTTGGTGGCGGCGAAGTATGCGTAAGTGGGTCGTTGGTTATACCCGCTTTCGCGTAGGTTTCGATTAGTGCAGCGTCTAAGTCGGCTTCTTCTACGGGGCTCAGAACCTGAACCATACCCGCACCGGCTGCCTGTGCGCTCGCGCCTCCCATCATAAGCCTGAGCAGACCATGTAAGGTTATAAGATTACTCCGAAGCGCATTGTCTGCTTCGTCCGAATCTACAACACGTGGTATGTCGAATGGATTAATACGGGTGGAGCTGTTTAGGCTGAGTCGGACATAGGCGCCACCAGCCGCGTCACACATTCGTTGATATTCATTTTCGGGGTCAATAATAAACACTTCTATGCCAAACATCATGCTGCGCAGGGCTTCTAGCTTCACAGCAAAACTTTTACCGGCACCCGATTTGGCAAAAACTAATGCATTGGCATTCTCTAGGCTAAAACGGTCGAAGATTACCAAACCCGAGTTATGCATATTAATACCGTATAGTACGCCGTGATCGTCGCTTAGATCTGCGCTAGTAAATGGAAAACTAGTGCTAAGAGCCCCGGTATTAAAGTTGCGTCTAATCTGAAGCTGGTCTGTAAACTGAGGCAGTGTGCTATTAAATGCTTGCTCCTGTTGGCTGGTTGCCGGTTTGGAGTAAACTAGTTGCTGTCCAAGTATTGACTCTACTTTGTGTGATACAAATTCGAGTTCGTCCATGCTAGATCCGTAGAGGGTAAAATATATTCCAAAGCGGAAAAATCGCTCCTCTCCAACCTGTAGCTTGTCTCGCATTTCTTCCGCGTCCATTATGGCAGCCTGTTTGCCGGGGTCTCGAATCTTGCCTTTTTCGGCGTCAATCTGCAGCCCCGCTTCTAGCTGCGTAACTTTTTTGCGTAGGTTTTCTAGCACCACCTGGCTTTCTACGGGATAAATAAACATCGACATGTCCATGACCTCGTCGATATTTACCATGGGGCTTAGCCAGCCTGTATAAATTTGGCGAGGATATCCATAAATATAATATGTACGCCCGAATCGCGTGCCAAGCTGAAAATGCGTGCTTGATAGTTCGAGCGAGCTGGGTGCGATAAAGTCTCGCAGTGCAGTAATACCTTTTTGAAAAGCCGCATTAACATCTTGCTGCTCGCGCTCGCGTTGTAACTGCGCTAATGCTACTGGGTCTAGCTGTTGCTTAGCCATGCGCGCCTCCTTTTGGAGACACAGTAGATAGTAGATGGTAGCTGGCATATGGGTCGAAAGGGATCGAAACCAGGTGCTCCACTCGCCACCTTCCATCTACCATCTGCTTTTGTCTTAATGTGCTCATAGCAGCTCCCTGTCTAGGTGTGGGGTTGGGGCTTCGCCCTCACCCTTGGTAACAATCGGTACCGTTAAATCACTAAAGTTCCTAAGTTGTTGGCGCGTAGCAGTATCGGGGTTATAGGCATCGTAGTATAACTCGATAAGCTCTTGAGTATCTAGGGGCAAGCCCTGCACGCCGCACTGCATAAGACCGCTTAGGACAGACTGTATCCTGTTGCGTAGTTCGTCCTTTGCCTTAAGTAGGTCTCTCTCGTTGATGGTAACGTGCTGTTCTTTCTGGTTAAAAAGCGCCGTAAAGTTGCCAAAAAAGTTTTTACTAGCTTCTACTGCCGCTCCTGCCGAAACGGACTCAGAATAATAAGGAATGATTAGATAGAACCGTTTATCCATAATATTAGTTTGGACCGCTAAGTCACTCACGAACGCTATATAGTCTTCCATTAACAGCGCCAAAAGCATGTTCTCGTGTTCGCCACGTATTTTATCTAGCTTCTCTATATAAGGGCCGAGGTCTACTTTTTGGGATCTTACCTGAATTTGTATAGGAAAATAGAGTGAGTTTAAGAAGCCTTGGTACCCACCTTCTACGGCCTCCCGCTCACCAGGGCTCATGAGGTCAAAGTTGATGCTTTTTGCCATTACGACTGCTCGGAATGAGCCGTCATTCATAATGACGATACCATCACGTACTTCGGCTATCTGTAACGTATTTTGTGTACTGTTTGGGTTAGATTTCGACTTAAGTGCCGGGTTGGGTGCCGGCGCGGTGCCGGGTTGTTGACCATATACTATCGGAGGAACGCTCTGCGGGTATTGCGGCGGCGGGGCTTGTTGCTGTGGTAGGGTCTGAGGATAAGCAGGCATAGACCCTTGTTGTTCTGGAGCCGCTTGGTATGGATTAGTTTGGTATGGCTGTTGTGTATTTGGTTCCATCTATATAATTACTGTCCCACCTATGTTCTCTAACTAGCGCAACGATATGATAACTTCACCGTCATCAGGTTTCTGACGATTGGCAAGTTTTGCTATCGTTTCCACCTTCAAATCATTACTTTTGGCAAGTTCCAGTGTAGCAGGACTGGGGGGTTTTGTCATGGAAGCATTAGCGGTAACCTTGGCTCTTTCTGCGGCAGCGCGGCGTTCATCTTCTGCAAGCTCACTGGGTGTTTTAAGTCGCTTCATATGGCTATGGTAGGCGACGTCGTCATTCTTGCGCTGGTCGGTGTGTATTTGTTGCAAAAGCGCCTCCTCTTCTGCCGTAGGGGTGGTGGGCGCTACGGGAGCGCTAGAAGACTGGGGTGCAACTGAAACGCTTTGGAATGTTACCGCCCCATCAGAACCGTTGGCGGTCGCTGTATTCCTAGATGTAGGCAGTATGGTGCTTCCTACTCCTATGTTTGAGCTTTCGGGTGAGGAATTTTGGATCTGGTTAACGATGCGTTGCCGGTTTTCCTGAGTTTGCTGCCGAATCATCTGATCCATCTGCTTGGCTAGGGGGTTATTGTCGGCGTCCATTATGTCGTCCTCCGGAGCCACTAAAATAGTAGGCACGGTTTGCGGCAACGTACTTGCCTCTACCAACCTATCTGATTCTTGGGCGTTACTCCCCATGGCATAACCCGATTGGTGGGAGTACATATTGACGCTAATATTCTTTACGGCCCACCCTCTGCTATCTAGAGTACTAGAAAGGGCATTAAGACGGCTGCGCACCTGCTGTTGGTCTAGACCGTCGGTATATATGCGCTCGATCTTTTTGGGCGCGGTTATGTGTACAAAGTCTATTACGCCGCTCTGGTTCCAGAGTCTTTTTCGGGGCTTTATAGCAAACCGTATCTTAGCCTGCAACCATATTTCTGTGGGCTGATCTCGACCAAGCGGGGCGGCTAATATGCCGAGAACTAAAATAGGAGGAATTATAGGTATGACCAGAATTGGGCTAACCAAGAATAAGCGAAAAGCAAAAAAGATAAGAATAACGTCGATAATAACAAATATAAACTGCTTGAGCGTCAAGGGTCCAAGTATTTTGTCCTCTGCCTCGATATCTTGAATTACTTTATATGTCGCCATATTTATAGTCCGTCATATGTTGATTTATGTGCTGGGTCTGCGAACCTGTCTTTTTCTGTCTTGCCGCTAGGATCTATGTATGCGTTACCGGATAATATCGCCAAGTTCTCGGCACCCATAGAGGCTTTTATCTTTTCACTGTCCTTAATGCCCTTCATCTGTGCCTCCATGCGGCTTACGGTTGCAACCGCAACTGGATCCGCTGGTTTTGCTTTCGCATCCGCAAATTGCTCACGCCACATAGAAAATGTTGAAGTATCCCAAGACGCCATTGATTCGGAGCTTGCGGTTGTAAGCGATCCCGCCCCTTTTACCATATCGGGGGCCTTCTCGTTAAATGACCCAAAATTGGACTGTTTTGCACCTTGCCATAAAGTTTGACCGGCTTTATCGGCTTTACCCTCAGTACTATTCTCAAAGTATTCTTGAACTGCCCTAGCTTCGGGTATAAGACCTTTTTTACCTATCTGATCCATCGCCCATTGCTTAGATGCCCTGTCGCCTCCCAGGGTTTTTCCATTGAACTCGACTTTCTTTCCTGTTGCAAGTGCCTGTAGGTGCTTACTAAGATCGGCACTTCCCTCTAACTGGCTGGCGATTAATTCTTGCTGGAACGCGTCTTGCTGTACTTTCTCGCCTTGTGCTGCCTGTGCAGCTTGCCCACGACTCCATCCAGCCCGTGTTCCCTTGAGGCCTACGGGACTTTGACCAGAACCGAGCGCATTTGCGTTAAGACTTCTTCTTGCCATAAAGCCTCGGATGTTCTTCTTATCACGATTCAGATAATTTCCATATGCGGCATTTTCCTTTCGTGCCTTGCGGGTATTGGTACGGAAGTTTTTGGTGCGGTCGAACATGCCCTTGCTACGGTTGTTTGCCATGCCGGTGAGCGTCCCTACTAGGCCACCCGCTAAGGTAAGGGCTTTTGGAAGGGCAAAATAGGGTCCAAAGTAAGCTATAAACATTACAATCTGCTGGAACGCGTCTATCTGTCCGTCTGGCGCCGAATTTTTTATGATTGTTGCTATGACCCGCCCAGACATAATAAACGCCATCATAATCGGGAACATCAGGAGTGCTTTGCTAAATGTTTCCCACCAAAACTTCCATATTTTTTGAGTATTTGGCAACGCGTTCGAGGCAAAAGCGAGTGGAGCAAACACTACCAGCACAATCAGGGCCATTTCACGAAAAACTAGAATAGCCAGAGCAGTACCAACGGCAAGAAGCGCCGTAACGCCAAAGCTGAGTAGCCCAATGATTCCAAATGCAGCCGCAAACCCTACCACGCCGATCGTGATTATGCCATTTACTACACTATTCCCTCCTGAATCCAGAGGAGGTAAATCTCGGATCGGTATATACATTAGCGCGCGCACACCGAGCCCGATGTCGTTAGAAATATTAATGGCCAACTTACATAGGTCCCACGATATAGTCATAAGCAAAGCCGCTACTAACAGCTTGGGCAGCACTTTCTTAATAGTATAAGCCTCGAAGATACCAATATTAAGAGCCTGGGAGATAACCATGGCGAGTATGCCTATAATAATAAATGCCAGAGACATTTTGCGCACCACGTCCCATGCTTGATAGAGTCCCGCGCCCGTTGGGCTATTTTCGTTAAATGGGCTGTTGTTGCCATCTGTATCTATGTGTAGCTTTTGGGTAATAGCATTGTCTAAAAGCCGGACCGCAGCGTTGGCGGCGTCAATAATAGGGCAAGCTATCCAAGTGAGCGGGTTCTTTAGGCTAAAGTCACAGCCAATCTCGGGTTCTCTGCTTCCTCCTTCCCCGATAGGGGTTCCGTCTGGGTTTACGGGGTTTCCAGCAGGATTATCAGATCCGGCAATACGAACCTTAACCCGGCTATTACCGCCCTTTTTATGTATAAAAACATCTTTTGTCCCCGCCCCTACGCCCTCAAAGTCTTTTTCGCCCACCTTTGAGTTATCCTCATTCAGTAGCTCAAGGTTACCAGAGCAGTTCGCTCCATTATCCCAGTTGCTACCGCACCACGTAAAACTGCGGGTGTTCTGCTCGTCTCTAGATACGTGCTGTATCTTACCGTTTTTAAAACCGTATGTAACATTAAAGTTCTCCAAATCTGCGTCCGAGAAAAGCTTAGCTATCAATAAGCCCGTTTCCAGTGAAACGTCTGCCCGAGTACCTGATCCAATACAGTTCCATTCGTATGAATTACCTTTTAGGGTATAAACAAAATTACCGTTTTGGACTCCAGTACAGTCGAACCCACCGACTACGTCTTCCTCTACGGAAATAACATATTCTGCACCATTATCTGCTCCAGCTTCAAGGCATTGTCTAATACTTGGTATATCAAGTATCTGGTCTCTTCCTCCGGTGGCATCGTCTTTATTGACTCCACATCCACCGTCTTTTGTATCAAAATTATCAATCCTGCTGTCGTCTAATGCCCTTTTGCCCTTCTCATTCCTATAGTCAAAGTCTCCGTCTGAAGTATTGATGTCGGTCATTGTAAGTGTAATGAGCGGCGCAATATCGACAGTTCCGATAAGCTTGTCTCCTGGGCATCCGCCGGGTTTGTATGTTACTTCTATAGATGCCCTATTCTTGAAACGAATAGACATCCAGCCACCGGGGGCTCGCTTTTTGTTTCTTGGACTGTATTCTGATGTAGGAAGATCACAGAACTCGGGAATCGTCACCCCTGTGGCGTATTCTTTACTTGCCGCCTTTGCCTGACCAGAAAATAGTACGGGTACTACAATAACAGCAACAAGAAAAGCTGCTCCAAATAATGCCCCGCCCCGCTTAAGTTTATCGATCATTGTAACCATAATATCACCTAATGCACTATCTTATGAATACCAAAAAAGACAAATCAGGCTCATTGTGGTACAGTTATTTTAAAGAGAGTACAAATAAATGCTTAAAATTAATAGTTTAAAAAACATTTTCACCTTAGTCCTTCTCGGCTCTATCTTCATGATTATGGGCAGCGTGTCTGTCGTTCGGGCCGAACAAAAAGAGGTGGGATTCTCGTGTCCTACCGGCAGGGCTACATTAGAAAAGACAGACATCGTCCGCTATAGATGTCCCCCAAGTAATCCTCCCCCAGGGTTCCTAGTAGGTACGCCACGAGCCATTAGGGGCAGCGAGGTTCTTGTAATAAAAGTCGACTGTGGTCCACTAAATGTGAGTGTTGGTGTCGGTGATGTCTTTTGCGATAACGACAATGACCTTTCCAATGGATCCAGTAAGCCCGATCCGAATAAGGTAACCGAGGTTCGACGGATCCCGGCAGATGCTAACGCTGCTCCTATTTCCCCCACAGCCACACCAGACGTAGGTGGAGGAGGTGGCGATATTAACCGAGCTGTAGACCCAGCCATTACTTGCGAGGTAGAGAAGCAAGGGAGCGACTGTGATCTTATTAAGAAGTACCTAAACCCTATTATTAAATTTCTCTCATTTGCAGTTGGTATCGTGGTTACTGGTGTAATTATTTTAGGAGGTATTCAATACTCGGCATCGGGCGGTGATCCTGGGGGCGTGGCTGCGGCAAAAAAACGAATTATAAACGCTTTTCTAGCACTCGCCTTTTATATGTTCTCGCTGGCTATACTTAATTGGTTAATACCAGGAGGCCTTGTGTAATGGGGATTTTTAAACTTATTGCCGGAGCATCTTGCCAGTTATCAGGTGGGAGTTTCTTTGGATTGCCTACATGGTACAAATATCTGGCGGATAAAGGAGAGGTAGACCCCTTGGGACGTTGTCGTTATGTACCTAAAGTCGAGAATATGGGTGATGGTTTATTAGTTCTACTGGGGTTAGTAGATATTTTACTCCGGGTCGGTGGTATGGTGGCGTTTGGTTTTATAGTTTGGGGCGGTTTACAGATGGTGCTTAGCCAGGGCGAACCCGATAAGCGAGCTAAGGCTGTAACTACGCTTATTAACGCCGCTATAGGACTGGTTATAACCCTTTCTGCGGCAGGTATATTGTCTTTTGTGGCAGGTAAGTTTTAAAATATGAATATGTACCTAGCCCAATTAGACATATCCCCCTTGCCCAACATACAGCCCAATGAAGCTACGGCACTTATCATTACTAATACTGTTTTCGGTATTATTGGGGCAATCTGTATGATCGTCATCCTTTTACTCGCTTTTAAGTTCATCACCTCCAGGGGCAATCCAGAGGCTACCGGTAATCTAAGAAATGGCATTATTTTTGCTGGTATAGGTCTTGCTATATGCATAGCTGCTAGCTCAATTGTTTCTTTCATTATAGGTCGTGCCAGATGAAGTATTTCGCAGTTTTTCTTTTCACTCTCTTTACCTTTCTGTTTGTGTCTAGCGGAACCGGACATGCCGTGAACCTATTTCTCGCATGCGATGACCCGGCAGTCTCTGATTCCTCCGTTTGTAAGGATCAAAGTCGTCCGATCGCCATTAGCGGAAACGACAGTCTACTTTCAAGGGTGGTTGGTGTTTTAGCGTTGATTATTGGATTTAGTGGGGTTTTGCTCATGATTTGGGGCGGTATGAACTATATTATGGCGAATGGTGATTCACAAAGAGTAGCAAAAGCAAAAGATACTATATTGTTTGCTTCCATTGGTCTGATTATTGCGATTTTTGCACGGGTTATCATCGGGTTTGCTTTAGCGAGGATCGGAACATGAAATACCTATTCATCTCATTATTAGCTGTAGCCTGCTTTTTAGGAATAAGTAGTCCTGTAGTCTCTTATGCTCAAGCAGAGCAAGAAGTTTGCGGCGGTGTCCAAATAGTCTCAGGAGAACCATGTGATGCGCCAGGAGGCGAAAGCAGAGTAAAATCTATAATGCAGCTTGGCTTAGATATATTTGCGATTGTTATGGGGATTATCGCTGTTTTTATGATTATTATTGCCGGGCTAACAATAGCAACCTCTGCAGGAGACTCCTCGAAAATCAGTAAAGCACGCGACTCCATCATATATGCTTCGATAGGTTTGGCAGTAATAGTTTTCGCCAGGATATTAGTACAGTTCGTAATCAGTAGATCGGCTTAATCTATGCTTTTTATTAAGTCTCTCTGTGTACCGTCATTTTGGCTCCAAGAAGCGGTCTAAAGTGTTGATTTTGTACCTAGGTTACTATATGATCAGAGTATATTATACGAAAGGAAAACAATGTTAAAAAGAATGTTAATAAGTATAGCTGCTAGCGTGAGTCTCTTGGTGCCTATGGCCATGCCCGTGGCAGTACATGCTCAACTTGGAGAAGAAATTAAAAAAGGTGCTTGTCTAAACACTACCGATGCCAACTGTGCAGGTACAGAAGATCCAGAAGGAAAAGTTAATGACTTACTCAAACAAGCGATCACTCTTTTCTCTATAGTGGTCGGGGTAATTTCTGTCGTCATGATCATCGTGGGTGGTCTTAAGTACATCACTTCCGGTGGAGAATCTGGCAATGTTACGGGTGCTAAAAATACCATTCTGTATGCGGTGATAGGTCTGATCATTGTGGCTATGGCACAATTTATTGTACAATTTGTTCTAAAGAAGGCTACCGATATTTCTACATAAAGTGTCGTGAAAGATTCAAAAATACCGCTCAAGAGCTGAGCGGTATTTTTTATGTTAACCGTAGACTTACTATAAAATCTGGATCTTCTTAACAGTATCTTGCTTCAGCTTTGTAAAGCTAATTGTGAGCACCCCGTCTTTGAGTACGGCTTCGATCTCGTCTTCTTTAACGGATACCGGTAGTACAATGCTACGGCTAAATTCGCCCCAATAACATTCCTGCACAAAGTAGTTCTCTACTCCATCTTCATTGCCAGCAGAAAGCGTGCCGCGAATACTAAGCGTATTGTCGGCGATACTTACGTCTAACTCACTCTTATTTACCCCCGCGGTACGAGCCTTAACGACTAGCCGTTCTTTCGTTTCGTAAACATCTACGGCTAATTGACCGGTCACTGCTTCTTCTTCGTCCCAATCGTCACCTGTGTTGCTTGTTGATGAGCCATCGTCGGTTGCCACGGTGGTGTCGTCGTCCATTGATCCCATCCCATCATCGCCTAAAAAAGCCGCAGTTAGTTCATCCTCCATCAATAAGTCTTCGTCTCGGTTTCGTCGTGCCATTATGTGTTACTCCCTCCAGAGCTTATCGGTTTTTTTGTAGCAGAGTATTACTCGCTACTTATGTATAATTAAGAGAACTGAAGTTTTTATGTTCCTTATAGTATAACGAGCAATGCGATAGATAAGCAATGATTGACATAAGCTATTTACAACATAACTATTACAACAGGCAGTTTTATGAATATATTCGAGCGAGTCATTTGTGTTATAGCACCCCATAGCTGCCTAGGCTGCGAGCGCGAGGGGATGGCGGTCTGCAATGGGTGTCTCTACAGTCTGCTCTCCTCTCCACCGTCTAGATGTGCCTTTTGCAAGAAACTCACCGACTATAGCTCTACATGCCCAACATGCAGACGAAATACACCACTTAGACATGTATGGGTGGTAAACGAATACGAAGATTTAGCTAAAAAAATCGTGCGTGCTTATAAATTCGACAAGAAAAGAGAATTAGCTAGCCCGATGGCGCGTAGTTTATGCGATGCGATGCCTATATCTAGTGAGCAATACCTAGTTGTGTCCATCCCTACGGTCACATCTCATATCCGTGAAAGAGGTTTTGACCACGCTGCCCTGCTTGCCAAGGAATTTGCAGACCGAGCCAAACTGCCTTACCGTAATGTGCTACAGAGGCTAGATCAGTCCAAGCAAGTAGGCAAAACGCGCGAACTTAGGTTAAAGAGCATGTATAGCACAATGCGCGTTACGGGTGCCCGATCGGTTAAAAACGAGAGAATACTGCTAGTGGATGACGTCATCACAACTGGGGCTACCCTTACCGAAGCCGCGAAACTCCTCAAAGCCGCTGGCGCACGCTCCGTAGACGCCCTGATATTTGCCCAAGCATAAAAATACCCTATCATAGGGTTATTTTTGGCGGAAGTGGAGGGATAGCGCTTCCCTCGTTGCACTCGTCGCTTCTCCGTTCGCCTGCACTCACTACGCCGAACCTTAGGACCGAATCCCCGTTTTCTACAAGAAAACTAAAGGCCATACCTTCGTATGACCTTTACCTTCCTGGCGGA
>JBBSJF010000003.1:0-22749 GCA_038257495.1 Saccharimonadales bacterium (SeqCode)
AGCCCCTTCCGGCGCTCAGAACTTTGCGATACCGAACACAATCGATATAAGTAAGTACACGCATGTCTGGATTCACTGTAAAGCCTATAACACCACGTACGGAGTCGGCGAAATAATCAGATAAAGAGAAAAACCTAGTGCATGCATCAATAGGATTTACTAGCGCGGGGGCAATCCTTATCCCCGTATAGAGTGGCCCCATAAAGGCATGTTGTAATTGTTTTAACTAGCAGGTTTTAACGAAGCTTAGGTGTTATATTTTCAAATTCGCTAGGGATAGATATCGAGCGTACTGCCGATGGTCGATCGTGAGGCAAATTCATGCAATAGTACCCTAAAGAACTTACGTTATAACCTAAATCAATCCCTTTTTGCTTCTCGTAAGCACTCACCGTATATATAAAACTCTGTGCATTGGTTAGTTTATAGAGTGCGGTAGTGCCAAGCTTATTTTCGCAGCTATATGCCTGAAAAGTATTAGAGGGTTCAAGTGCACCTAACGTAGTACCAGCACTAATAGGGTAAAAACTATAGCGAATAAGCGGTGTCTGAGCCTGAGTTGCCCTCATGATGCTCTGCCCTGCCTGCACCCGACCGAAACCGTAATTTTCTGTATGCGAGCTTGAGTCAGGTATAGCCAAACGGTTAGTCGTTTCGGTTAGCGCGCCTAAAAGCTGCTGCCCGTTAGCGGCTGGCTGATGGCTACGCAACCACGCCAACTGCCCGGCTACAACGGGGGAAGAGAAAGACGTGCCCGCAATATTGGTAGCATAGGCACTAACCGCATTGGTTGAAGACCATGCGCTACTGGTCATACCAATCCCTGGGGCTAATACGTCCAGCATAGGACCATAGCTCGAGAAGCTTGTAGGCACATCGCTCTGGTTAGAAGCACCCACGGCAATTACTTCTTCGTACTGCGCCGGATAACTCATGCATCTACAGCCATCATTGCCCGCAGAGGCAACTACTACAGCTCCCTTACTAATAGCATATTGTACTGATTGTCTTAAATACGCATCAGGTGCAGATGATCCTAAACTCAAGTTAATAACATCCGCTCCTTGGTCTGCTGCATATCGAACGGCTCTGCTTACCGAGACCGTATCGCCAGATCCGTCATCGCTCAAGGCTTGTATTGGTAGTATCCTTGCTTGGGAATTAACACCGGCGATACCTACGCTATTGTTGTTGGTAGCTGCCGCTACACCGGCTACCATCGTTCCGTGACTAGCTCCACCCCCACTTGCGTTTACTTCGCCAGGCTGCACGCTTCGCTCATAATTTATAAAGTCAAAACCATTAAAATCATCCACAAGACCGTTGTTATCGTCGTCTACAAGATTACACTCTTTGCTGATGACGCGTAGGAGTGCCGAACAGTTTAGCGTGCTTTTATTTTCTCTGGTTGTTACACCTGATTCGTTATCGAGTATACCATCTCCGTTATCATCAATATTATTGCACGACATATTAAGTGCTATGCCCTGATCGGTGCAATTTAGCTTGCTCGGATTTTCGCTCATTGCTATACCTTTTTCGCTCACATTTTCATAGAGTCGCCCCACAAACTCTTCGTGCTTAAGACTTATACCACTATCCACGATAGCTATAATAGTCTGTTTACTTCCATACCCTATCGCTCTAGCTGCTGGTAATCCTATCGTATCTGTCCACCATTGATCGCCCAGTGGGTCATTAGTAGTAGCCATCATTTTGTATGCACGAAGCGGAAACTGCCGACCATCTGCGGTAACTACAGAATCTCCCTGAATTGTTTCTTGAACATACGACTTCCTTTTATCAGCCGCTTTAGAAACTTGCTGTACGCCAGAGTTTTCATTAATCTTAGGGCTCTTACTATCATCTTTTATATCTGTTTCAACAAATGACGAGCCATTACCTAGTGGTGTCGGACTCCCTGTAGTCGGCTTAGAAAGAGGAGTTGGTGTAGTAATATCGGGCATCGTATCCGTTACTAGGGGCGCACGAAAGACAGTCAGTATGGCTAACATACCGACAATCATACTCAAAGATACGGATAACTGAACTATTTTTCTTTTCATTTTTGTTTTTAGGTAACAAAAATAATATAGCATACCCGTCTAGATATCGCTATCCGCTTATGTATACAATGCCTAAAAACAGTACCGAGGCTAGCGCTTTTAACACGGCTCCACTACCCCTATGCCGATGTATTACCACTACGCAAACCAAAAAAGATATGCCAATAAAATAAAAGATTATGCTGCTATACAAATCCAGTAACCATAGTGAAAGCCCGAAGCCTAACGTACACAGCACCACCGCAAGCAAAGTCGTCACATTTTGCCCATACCGTACAAGTGGCGTTCTCTTTCCAACTATCCGATCGCCATACTCGTCCTTATAATCTTTAGCAAGAAGCAACGAACTCGCGAATAAGCATAGAACGAGCGCCCTTACCACCAGCAGGTCCACTTCCGCGCCAGTAGCAACAATAATGTAAGGTATAGCTACGTAGCACGCAGCAAGAAGAGCCGTCGCCCACAATCCCCGTGATTGTATGGAGATTCTCTTATCCGAGTAAGCCCATCCCAACATCACCAATACTAAAAGTAATAGTTTTGGTAACCAACCTGCAACAAATAGTATATTTATGCAGAATATAAAGCCTAAGCACAAAAATGCTGTGCGAGCTTCATGCTTATAGTCTTTTATGTACAGTAAAAGATTTTCTTTTCGTTTATTCAGCTTGTCGACTTTTCTGTCAGCTAGATTATTCAAGATCGTAACTAGCATATAAGCCAGTAGGATACCTAGCATGCCAACTATAAGCGCACTAAACCTTGTGTGATGTTTATAGGTAATAAGTAGCATCAGTAGAAGCGAACGCCTTATATTCTGCGGTCGACCCAGACTAATCCATGTATCCATTCTTTTATAAAAAGAAGATGCGCTAGTAACAAACTGTCTCATATCTTATTCAAGACTAGGATCGAGTAATGTATGAACAATTCCTGCAATCGCTAAGAACAACAATCCAAACACAACATATAATAAGATGGTAAGTATTCGCCCGAATGTACTCCACCCGGTTTTTATACCTTTTTTTGCGATATAAACCATCTGACCAATGCCAAAAAAGTATAAAAGCCATAAAAAGACCCCTAGCGAGTATATAAAGCCTGCCAGTACAGTGCCACTTATGTCCTCATAAACCGCGTCTCCATAACTCATAACTGCCCAAATACAGCCAGCGATTACTCCAGCTACAACCAACCCTCCACAAGCCAATGGCGGAACCAGAAAAGTCTGCTTTGCATGGGGGTGAACTGGCTGTATTACCTTGAGTTGTTTAATAAAAACATACGCAATGAATATTACAGAAGCCAAACTCAGTAATGCTTCTAAGCTAAGAAAGATTATCCTAAACGCTTCATCATTATTTAGATTATCAAGACCAAAGTATACCAACCAAGAAAAAATGAATGAGATAGGTAGTAAACCTATATATAGTCGCCTTAAATTTTTTGGTACAGGGCTACTAAGCTCAGGTTTGCTTAAGGTCTGCTCTTGGTATGCTTTGAGTGTCGAATTTACCGGAGCTCCAAGCGGTGAGGCACTTGCCGTGTTAGTAGGAACCTGAGGAACAGCAGAAGGAACTTGATCGTCATTTTCCATAATTAGTTTTCATGATACGCCAAAAGTGTACGTTTGGTCGAACTTTATGTTTTTTCGATGCGAGCTTCTACAACCAAAAGTCCGAAAGCCGCTATCACGCTTAGTAACATAAATCCTGCGCGACCCGTAAATGTCGCCATGCCAACCAACCAAAATACATACGCGACGTACATAGGATGCTGAAGTTTCGTATAAATACCCTTTAAGTCTTTTTGCTTTGCACCAAAAAAGTTAGCGTTTATTAAACCATCGTTGCCGATTTGCTTATATGCCGAGATAAAAATATACAGCCCAATGGCAATCATAAGCGTACCTATACCAGGGTAGCTCTGCGCAAACCGCCAGCTGGAGCGAAATATAAGAGCCGTACTTAGTACAAAAGCGACCCATACACTCGTTATGATACCTGTATGCACTTTAAGCGCGTTACTACCGAACCGTTTATATATATTTCGAGTTTTCTGCAGGTATACACTCGTAGAATTGACCGCTATAGCCAAGATCAGTAAAGTGGCGGGAATAGCATCAAATATCGTCATATTTACGGCGCCAGACGGTTGATATCCCGTGGAAAGAGCGTGGCTTCTTTAACATTGCCAAGACCAATCGTTTTTTCTACTAATCTGTCTATTCCAAATCCACAACCACCGTGCTGTGGTAAGCCATACTTAAAGGCTTGCAGATAATATTTATATCCTGGATGTTCGGGGTCTAGCCCCGCTTTCTTCATTTGGTCAACTATTTTGTCGTATCGATGTTCCCGAAGGGGTGCCGTGGCTATTTCGAGCCCACGGAATAATAAGTCGCCCCAGAGTACCGTCGTAGGATCCTCGGGATTCACTTGATGGTAAAATTTCATCGCCTCGACAGGAAACTTAACGGCAAATATAAGATCCGATCCTAATTCTTTTCTTGCATATTCGCAGATCCACTTTTCTTCATCTGGCGTGAGATCTTTCTCGTCCATAGTATTGTTCTTGGTTGCCTTGGTGTAACGCTCGTGTATCTCGGCTACGCTCATCCTAGGCACACGCTCAAGTAGTTTTAGGTCGGGGGCGTTCCAAGACTTCAAATCCGCGGCATGCAGCTCATAGGTTTTTTGGAGGGCATAGCTGGTCATGGTACCCACCATGTCCAGAACCTCATCATGGTCCTGCACAAAGCCCATCTCAATATCTAGCATCATAACTTCACTCATGTGCCTTGTCGTGGCACTAAGTTCTGCACGAAAAGCCGGCGCAATCTCAAAAACCCGCTCGAATGCACCAACCATTATTTGTTTATAAAGCTGTGGACTCTGCGCAAGCGTGGCTTCCTGACCAAAATAATCTAGTTTAAATACTTCGGCACCACCTTCTGTCGCACCTGCCAGCAGCTTGGGTGTTTGTATTTCCACAAATTCTTTATCTGTCAAAAACTCGCGTAAATATCGCAGCAAGCTTGCACGAATACGAAATATTTTTTGTTCCTGCAAGTTACGTACGCCTAGAGCCCTATATTCAAATAGGGTATCCAGATTCTCAGACTTATGACTCAAGGGCTTGTCTATTTCTATCGGTGATTCGTCAACAACTGGCACTAGTACCTCAAGAGTCGCCTCATGCAACTCTGCACCTCCGGGAGCCCTAGCTTCCTCGACTACACTACCGCTAACTGATAGTACCGTACCGATATGCAAACCGCGGAGCTTTTCGACTTCAGCTTTATCTTGGATAACGACTTGTACCAAACCGCCTCTGTCTCGGACACTAATAAACGTCAAACCTCCCAGCAGGCGTTTCTTATGGAGCCAGCCCTGTATTTCTACTCGCGTGCCGACAGACTGTAAAATATCCCTGCTAAGTGTTCTCATTCGTTTTACTCTACAATATTTTCAACATTATGACTACTGCGAGCGGCACGTTCTTTGTCAGCTATCATTGCCGCTACGGCGCGCATATTGTCGTATTGATCAAACTCGTCCACGATTTGCCTGCCTATAACTTGCTCCAAAACATCCTCGATAGTAATAATGCCCACAAACTCCTCAAAAGTGTTCACGACGATAAATAAATGGCGTTCGGTTTTCAAAAACGCATCAAGTGCCTGCATCAGAGTTTGCTCTTCGTTGACGTAATATACTTCTTTATCCATATGTGTACGCACGGTTCCATTTTTGGCACCCAACAAGGATTTAAGGTACAAAATACCGATTATGTGCTCGATGTTGCCATCATACACAGGTAGACGGCTATGACCTTTCTTATATAACTCATCGAGCAGCAGGGTGCTAATCGGTTCGTCTGCGCCAATTTGGTCTACTACTTTACGAGGAGTCATAAAATCTCTTATGCGGATCGTATCTAGTAGCAAGGCATGCTCTACCATATCTAACTGGTTAGGGTCGATACGGTTATCGTGTTGGTTACGCTGCCTTTGTATGAGTCGCACGAAATCATCAGACTCAAATACTCCCGTGTGTAAGTACACTCTTTTTCGGGATAGTCCCTCGAGGCGTCTGAGTAGCGGATGCATCTTGCTAAGTAGCCAGGCAAACAATGGGCTAACAAACTTGGCAATACTGGCAGTAACCCTCGATACTCTTGCGTTAGGTAACCAAGCAAAACTAAGCCAAATTACTAAGACCGTGCCTATATATGCAAAAAAACTGTTAAGCGTGGCATTTAGTAGCGTAAAAACTGCTGCCGACCAAAGCCCGATCAACCCCCATAGTACAATGCGAGCACTCACCCCATGAGTAACAACCCTATGCAGTAACATAGCTACGTCATCTCCCTTGAGCGCTCGTCTTTTAAGTTCTCTAGGCGGAACGGCAGCATACGCTTTCATTAGACCAATACTTAGTAATAATCCAGCAAGAGCTATAAGTGTAAAAACGAAATTAAGCATAGGTTAATAGTACATTACTTATGGAGTTGGATCTTTTCTCTATGAAATAGCGAATCTACCTGACCCCTAATCGTACGCTTTTTACTGGCTTCCAGAATTTTTTGATGAAGTTTACGCATAATAGGGCTAGTGCTCTGCGCATCATGTAGCAGCTTAAACTCAGCATCAAGTGCCGCAAGCTCATTGTCATCAAGGTCTTCCAGATCTACAAAGGCATCTCTAGCTGTAGAAGCCCGAATAAGTTCGTCTAATTTTAACTGCATGGCTTTAGCATCTCGGTTCTGGGTGTTTTGAATGAGGAAAACCATCAGGAATGTCACGATAGTTGTGCCCGTATTTATGACCAACTGCCACGTGTCCGAGAAGTTAAACAGTGGTCCCGTAATCGCCCAAGCCACTACTACCAGAACGGCGATAGAAAAAGTATAGGCCGTTCCGGCTAGGACCGATACTCTGCTAGATATTTTTCTGAACTTTTCTTTCATAGAACCAGTCCCAGTTTAATTTTCTTGGTCACGAAATAAATATTTTTATTTATAACCGACAAAAGTTGATACAGCGTAACTCCGTTACGGTAAAGAAACTTTTGATCGGTTAGGAGCAAAAAGGTTAGTTTGTGGACTGGTAAATTGAATTGGGATGGGTTCATATTGCTAACGTTACCTTATACCTGTAGAATATACTCTGTTACACATAAATACAAATATGCATTCAATTTTTTCTGAATTAAGCTTGGTTATAGCCCTCGGCGCAGGTATCGCACTTATAATGCGTTACTTAAAACAGCCTCTAATAATTGGGCACATCATTACCGGCATCATCGCCGGACCAGCTTTGTTGGGTGTTTTAAAAGCAGACGACGCCTTTAATGGACTTAGTAGCCTTGGCATCGCATTGCTGCTATTTATTATCGGCCTTGATATAAGCTTAAAAGTATTTTCCAAGCTCGGAAAAGTAGTCCTTATAACCGCTGGTGCACAAATTGCAGCCGTTACGTGGATAGGCTTTATTGCCTCTAGTTTTTTAGGTTTTGGTCGGACAGAGTCGTTGGTTATTGGCCTAGCTCTAGCACTTAGCAGTACTATTATTATCGTCAAGATTCTGAACGACAAAAAGGAAACTACCCGGCTTTACGCACAAATTACTATTGGCGTTTTACTCCTGCAAGACGTTGTAGCTACTGCGGGTAAGATCGGATTGGCGGCCAAGCATGACGGCGGATCCTCACTTGATATTGTCTTTCTGCTGGCTAGGGGCATAGGGGTTACACTACTGCTCTACCTTGCCAGTCGATACTTTATCCCTAGGCTGACAAAGTCGATAGAAAGTTCTAAAGAATTATTATTATTATTTGCGCTTGGGTGGGGTCTGGGGTTTGCTGCTTTGTTCAGTGCCGTAGGCTTTTCTATAGAGATAGGCGCTTTGTTTGCCGGAGTGAGCCTAGCTAGTCTGCCGTACAGTAGCGAGATGGCTTCCAGATTGAAGCCTTTAAGAGATTTTTTTATAGTCATCTTCTTTATCACCCTTGGTCAATCTATGGATCCCGGCAAAATGCTGGGCGTTATAGGTCAAGCGGTTGCTCTCAGTGCGGTGGTACTGATTGTTAAGCCGTTTATCGTCATGACTGCCATGGGATTCTTAGGCTACACCAAACGCAATAGCTTTAAGACCGGTATTGCTCTCGGTCAGGTCAGCGAGTTCTCTTTAGTATTTATGGTAGCTGCAGTGACGGCTGGGCTGGCTTCCGAAAAAGCTATAGTGACCATCACACTTGTCGCACTGATAACATTTACTATCTCGACCTATTTTATGAAGTATGACGATGAACTATACGAAAAAATGGAGAAAAACATACGATTCTTTGAACCCAAAGTTATACAGATGGAGCAACGCGACGCGATTAATACCTACCCTGTAGTGATGTTTGGCTATAAAAAAGGTGGTCATGAATTTTTAAAGACCTTTAGGCAAATGAAGAAAAAATTTGTCGTAATCGATTACGACCCTGATGTCATTGATACCCTGGAGCGTCTGCAGGTTCATTATCTTTACGGCGACGCCGTAGACGTGGAGCTCTTAGAAGAGATCCATCTCGATAAATCTAAATTGATAGTTTCCACTATATCCGACCACAAAACTAATCTTTTTCTTAATCACTGGCTGCGCAGGCAAAATCCACATGCAGTATTTGTCTGTTCAGCGGACAGTGCAGAACAGGCTTCAGATCTTTATGGTGCCGGCGCTGCATATGTCATGATCCCCCACTATATCGGTAGCGAGAAATTAAGCGCTTTTATCCACAAGAATGGTTTTAGCAAAACAGAATTCAAGCATTACCGCGAGAAACACCTAGCTTACCTTGAGACTCATTACAAAGCCACATATGATCTCTAGCGTATTTAGAAATTTGCGCGCGCCAACGCGACGATAACTAAGATCCCCAAAGTATTGAGCGTAAAAGTCACTAACAAAAACTGCCACTGCTTTATATTGCTCAGACCGAGCAAGCTTATCCCCACTTCATCCGGTCCTGGTGAGGCAATAAAAATCATACCAATTATAGGCAACAAAAAGCCAAAATAAGGAGTGTAGTACAGCTTGGTAATACGATGAGTCGTAATCTTGGCAAACAAAGGTCTTAGCTCATTAAATACACCGTCTTTAATAAAGCGAAACAATACATAATCGCCCACAACTCCGCCAGCACCTGCCAAGAGGGCTGTTTCTAGTGGATGCAGAGTGTCCGCTATTTTAAACAAGACTACTCCAGCCGGTGCAGCAGTAAAAATAGATACAAAAAACATGCCCATAACAAAAGCTCCAATATATCCGGTAGAACCTAGCGCAGAGATTGCTTTCTGAACGGTATCTGTAGAAGTAAGATAAAAAATACAAATCAGGCTAAGCAGAAGTAGTGTCGTGTTCTTGTAGCGCCAATGCCTCCACTTTTTATGCCAGCCCAAGCGTTGCATGTGTGCCTTGTGCATCTGGCGCCGGAATTGACGCTTATATACAGTTGCAGTCACATGCTTTTTAACTTTTTGTCTCATTGAATCTATTTTACACTCTTTTGATACGTGTTTTTACATTAAAGATTTTTCCAGTAGGAGATAAACGCATCTGCCCAACTAACTTCTTTTATTTTTTTACCTCTCTGACGAATTACTTTTCCGCCTTTAAGTTCCGAGCCACACTGCTTTACATTAGTGCATTGCATATCAAGACAAGTTCCCGTGGCTTTCGAATTGCAGAACGGACAGCGCGACTCGCTTTTTTTACTTTCAAGTGAAGAGTATCCCAGTTTCTGGAGCATTTGACTCTTGCCATCCAATACGTACCCGCATCCATCGTAGGGCCGAGATTCTTTTCTCGCCTGTGCGCCAGCAACAGACATGTCGCCGTCTATATTACCCGTATCGATCTTATGACCACAAGCTACTGATTCTATAAGCGCGACTGCGTTATATAGTACTTTCTCCCAAGCATCAGAATAGCTACCATAGTCTGGTGCAAATCGTGCCATCCTTCGTGCTTCAGCCAGCAACTTATCTATTACCGCGGGCTGAGACTCTACGAGTTTTTGAGCATCAAACTTCCTCATAGACGCCGTGCTAAGTGCTTCTGCAATAACAACTATTCTGTCTAGTGCTTCTTTAGCCTCATCCCTAGAACTGTAAGTTGTCAAGATCCGTTCTCCTAACATTTCAGTGGATGTTACTGCATTAAATGTATATTTTAGGCTTGAAGCCTCGGCAGCTTTTTGCAACATTTCCACATTGCTATCGTCTATCGATCTACTCAATATGTGTGCCTTACTACCATCAAAATAAAACATGCGTACCATTGCCCGTCGTAGATATGGTTTTTGATGAGCTCGTATTAGTTTTTTGGTACTTTCAGGCTTCTGGGGGTCATACGACTCCTCTGTGTACGGAGAAAAGGTTATGAGCGTATTGCCATTTATACTATTATTAATTATCAATTCCTGCTCATGCAGCTCATCAAACTCATACTTGGCACGCAACGGTAAAAAATTCTCATAGAAATCATCCAGATCAGCTAACTCATTCGCACCGTCTAGTGACCGGGCAAACATATCTTCAAAATACTCGCCATCTGCCGCAACCAATTTTCCATTTGCGGCTTCAAAGCTATATTCGGTTTTAATTCTGCCATTTATAGCTTCTGCTATAAAGCTTTGGACCTCATCTCTCTGTCGCTCCTCGAGTGCTCTTTCGGTCCTCGACCGCTCGGTACCGTGGCGGCCTACTCGACCCAAAAACGGAGCAACCCGAACCTTGCGATGATAGTGCTCGTAATACCTCTCATTAAAATTTTTTTCTTCAGCCAACTAGCGCATATCCCCTCGAAAATCCAAACAGAAAGACGCACTATGGCCACCTATCCTGCTCGGGATGTGTTTAAAATGTTGTATCGGACTTACCAGCATACTGGATCACCGTAGCGGCACTGTCGTGGATTCTAACCACAGTTCCAACTTTGATTTATAAATGTAACTACATGGTATCACCCATACGCTACCTATGGTGTCGTAGAATTAACTTTACTACCAATGCGAGAGCCTATGGAGCAGGGTTAGTCTGGGTAGAGGCCGACTGACCAACAATAACCAGTATTTCCGCATCAGTTGGCTTATCTTCGCCTTCTGGCAGGCCTCCTACGGCAGCATTAGCACCTAATGCGCTCGCCACTTGCTTAGCCTGCTCGCTAGCCTTCCCGTTTACGTCTACTACTATTGTGCTCGGGTAATTACCTTTAGCATCTGTAAGTCCCTTATAGTCAATTCCTTCGGGGAATTTTGCGCCTAACTGCGCTTTCGCTGAATCTCGTAAAGCTTGGGGTCCTACAATCCGCACAGTCATCTTCGCGGCTACAGACACGTTCACCACAGACACTAGTTTATTGTCTTTGGGCCGATATAATAATGCAACTTTTGCAGTGCTATATAAAAGTACCTTATCGTCCTTCTCGCTCGCACTTAGGGCAGGATACTGCTGCTTGAGTTTTTCGGTGTCTACCACGGTAAAGATAGTCGGCTCTTCGCCCTCTGGTAGTTTATATAGTTTAGATACTTGCTCAATGATTTTATCTTGCTGCACTTTGGCAGATTCTTCAGGAGCAGGTGGGTTCTTCTTTAAATTTTCGTATTTACTAAAGTAAAAACCGCCAAAAGCGATTAAGCCAACAATTACTACTGCTTGGGCTCCTTGCAAGAGCCATCTTTTGCTAGAACGAGCCGATTTTATTTCTTTCTTCATGCCTTATAGTCTACCAAACATAAGTAGAATTATCACCATAACTGCCGCTAAGCCAAGACGATACCACCCAAATATCGCCAATCCCTTTTTTGTCAGGAAATTAAGTAGAAAGCGTATAGCAAGAATACCACTCACAAATGCCGCCAGTATTGCCACAAACACTGCAAGTGGATTAGCTGTAAATACCCCTAAGCCGTCGCTTGCAAGCACCTTCACGACCGCCCCGAATGTAATAGGCAGCGACATCAAAAACGAAAACCTAGCTGCCGATGTTCTGTCTAGACCCAAGAGCACACCGCCCGTGATAGTACTGCCCGACCTAGATACGCCGGGTACTAGTGCTAAGGCCTGAAACATACCTATCTTTAGGGCTTTTTTAAAACCTATACTTTCTATCCCTTCAGTTTTCTTATCTGCATAGAACTTATCTACCACGATCATAACCACCCCAAATATCGCCATATTCACTGTCACTAATATGGGTGAGCGAAACGTATCTTCTGCATAAGATTGTAGCAAAACGCCTAATATAACTGCGGGTATACAGGCTACGATAATAGCCAAAGGTAGCCGAGCTTGGTCGCCCCCGGCAAATAAGTCACGTACAAGTTGGATAATGTCTGTTCTGAAGTAAACCACCAAAGCCAGTAATGTTCCTATATTCAGCACCACGTCAAATGCCAGCCCACTTTGCGTCGTGCCCAGGAAGTAGTGCCCTAAGATCAAGTGTCCCGAGCTAGACACCGGTATAAATTCGGTCAAACCCTGTATAACCCCAAGCACCAACGCTTGTAAAACGTTCATTTATTTTCCAGTTCGCTAAGTCTAGGCATAAAACTACGGGCTGCTTCGTCCAGTCCCAACACTTTAAGCGCCCCAACCAGCACATACAAATGATCCATTTCTACACTTCCCTCTTCGCTTGCTAGCTGTTCGGCAGCCAAGAATTCTTTATTAATTCTAGCTACGAGCCATTTTTCTTCGCTTGGATTTATACTATTTTCTTCAAAGTCGGCCACAGAACTTTCTACTACTTCGAGCGAGCGAGCCGACCTGTCTCGCTTGCGCACATGCCCACGCTTTATAAGATTACCAACATGCAGAGCTACCGTTGCTACCGAGTTGTAACCAAGCCCGCTCATTATCTCGCGGTAACTCGGGCTATACCCATGTGCGCCGATAAAACTACTAATAAAGCTCAATAACTCCCGCTGCTTTTTAGTAGGCAACACGGTAGTAGTAGATGGTAGATAGGAGTTAGGAGATTGCTTCATCTGAGCGACCTTATATATGCATTCAGTGATTTTTGACAGCAAATAGTTTGGTTCAAAATAATGTCCACATCTTTATCTGTAATAAATCCGAGTTTCTGTCCCAAATAAATAAAGTTCTTAGTTTCTAATAAAGAACCGTAAGCTATGGTTAAAAATTGTATTTTATCCTTAGCAGTTCTTCTACCAAAGCCTTCGGCAATATTTGCAGAGACTGAAGATGCGGAACGTTTTATTTGGCTGGTTAGACCAAATCTTTCATCTGCAGGAAATGTTTTGGTCAACCCATAAATCATGACTGCTAGTTGTTGAGACTCCTGCCATACTATTAACTGTTCAAATGAGGTAATTTTCTCCATGTTCTATATTCTAGCTCTTTATTCTGCTTGCCTTCCACCAAATACCATCTACCTTCTACCATCTACCTTCTTGAATACCCATTTGCTAAAGAGCAGGTAATTGGTAACCGTAAATAAGCCAGCACTAATAAATTGCCCGATGTACGGCGATATACCAACCCCCTTAAGCCCCCATACCAACCCAAGGTCGATAAGAAAGTTGGCAAACATCAACACATAATACTTTTTAGCTGAGGTGCTCGCTTCTTTTTTAGCCCGCTTAGAACCAAATACCCAGAACCGTTCTATAGCAAAGTTAAACGACGCGCCGATAAGGTACGAGACCGATTTAGCGATCCAAAATGTCCAGCCAAAACCCTTATCAAATAGTGAAAAAGCAGTGTATCCTGTCCAGAACTGACCACCCCCTCCCACCATATATTCCCCGAACCGGACTACTTGTATTTTTATCGTATTTGTCATTTTCATGCTCTTTACCTACTAGTATACCGCCAAATATTGATAGAATATATAAGAATGAAGAATAATGCTGCTATAGTCTATGCCCTGTTCTTGATTATGGGTGACTTTATTGCCCTCGTTGCCGCTTTTGTAGTTGCCTACATCTTGCGAGTCAAGCTAGACCCTCGTCCAATTATTCAGGATATTCCTGCAGATACATACCTGTATGCATTTCTTACGGTATTACCTCTATGGATTCTCGTTCATGCATCTATCGGTTTATATACTGGAGAGGTCTACGAACGGCGCTTTAAAGAACTCGGCAGACTGCTGATAGGTTCATTTCTTGGTACATTAGTTCTGATAGGCTACGACTTCGTAGCAGAAGATGAGATATTTCCGGCTCGTTTAGTGGTTGTTTATGGTCTACTACTCGGTTTTAGCTTTTTAGTAATATTTCGCAGCATAGCCCGCATCGGGCGGCAAGCGCTCTTCCGTTACGGCTTTGCTGTTAGTAATGTTTTGGTGATAGGCAACAGCCCCGTTACCAACGAAGTAATATCCGCTATTTCCAATACCAAGAGCACGGGCTTGCGCGTGATCGGCGCCGTAGGCCGAAAGATCGAAGGTTTTCGCGTCTTTACGTCTTTCCAAGAGGCGACTCAATCTATAGCCTTACCCATACACACCATTATCCAGACAGAGCTCTATAGCGCCCAAGAAAAAAACAACGACATCTTGCGCTACGCCCACGAAAATCATGTTTCGTACCGTTTCGTACCTGGTAACAGCGAGATTTTCGTAGGTAACATCGCTGTAGAGCTGTTTGCGGGCCTTCCAATGATCGCCGTGCACCAAACTGCACTCATAGGCTGGGGGCGAATAGCCAAGCGGATATTCGACGTATTTGTTACCTCAGTAATTATCGTATTGCTGTCTCCTCTCATGCTAGCAATTATAGTGTTAATGAAAATATTCGAACCTAAAGGGCAGGTATTCTTTAGGCAGGTGCGCCTGACCCGCTTTAACCACGAATTCAGTGTTTACAAGTTTCGTACCCACAAAACTGGTTTAAGCGGTCTAAGCTACAAGCAAGCCTTTCAGAAATTGGGGCAACCAGAGCTATACGACATATATAAAGCCAATAGTTACAGCCTGCCATTTAAAGACCCGCGAGAAAGCACCATCGGAAGATTCTTGCGCGTTAGTAGCCTAGACGAGCTACCACAGCTATTTAATGTTATCCAAGGCGACCTCAGTCTAGTGGGTCCTCGCGCGCTTATTCCAGACGAGCTAAACACCTATCTCAAAAAACACGCTATCCTCAGTGTAAAATCCGGCATAACTGGGCTTGCCCAAGTTTCTGGACGCAAAAACATAAGCTTCGACGAGCGGCGCAAGCTAGACATGTTCTACGTGCAAAACTGGAGCTTCTGGATGGATATAATCATCCTGCTAAAAACACTCAAAGCCGTCCTATCGGGCGTCGGAGCCAAATAAACATTGAATACTTGCAAAGTATTGACAAACTTAGCTAAGTTAGCTAATATAGCACTATGATAACCGTAAGCATCCATGATGCCAAGACCAATCTCAGCAAATATATCGCCGCCGCCAAACGTGGCGAGAAAGTTTACATAGGCAGTCGCGGCAAGCCAGAGGTTCGGCTTGTGGTGGAAACCCCCAAAAAAACGCCTCGTCAATTTGGTACATTACAGGGCAAGATCCACTACGACCCCGATTATGATGACCACACTGACCCAGAATGGCAAAAAATGATCCAAGACATGTATGACAAACCCCTCTAGCCAACCGCAATACCAAGCCGTGCTAGTCGACACTCATATCGTTATCTGGCTCGCCAATAACGATCCACGTGGTCAAGCCGCTCAGTTATTACTTAAAAACGTAGACAAGATATACTTGTCTTGTCTAAGCATCCTAGAGATCAACATGAAGCTAGCGACGGGCAAACTCAAGATGGATGAGCCCCTCGAGCAGCTTATAGACGACCTCAGGCTGTCTATACTAGATTACACCCAGGAGCAAACTGCAGCATATCGCATTTTTAGCCCAGATAACAAAGACCCGTTCGACAATGCACTCATAGCTACCGCGCAGCGCGAGGGAGTCCCTTTCGTTACCGCCGACAGATTAATTACACCTTTATCGGCAACCTACCCATGGATACTTGCAGTATAAACTATGAAAAAACCATATAAAGTTGCAATAGTCCACGACTGGCTCATAGGTGGCGGTGCAGAGCAAGTCGTAGAACAGCTCCACGGCATGTTTCCGGACGCCCCCATATATACGTCCTATGTCAGCCCGCAGTGGCGCCAACGCATGTCGGGGGCAACTTTCAAAACCGGCTTTTTACAGTATTTCCCTACTATCCGCAAATTCATACCTTTCTTGCGCATCTGGTGGTTTAGCTCTCTCGACTTTTCGGCTTACGACCTAGTTATTAGCAGTTCAGGAGCCGAGGCCAAGGGCATAAAAACCAAGCCAAAAAAAGCAGCCACCCCACTATCTACCAACTCCCAACTACCAACTCCCAACCCCCCCCTTCATGTCAATTACTGCCACGCCCCTACTCATTACTATTGGAGTCGCTACGATACATATCTACAAGACCCCGGTTTTGGAGCCTTAAACTGGCTTGCGCGTCTTGGCTTAAGACTACTCGTCGGTCCTCTAAGAAAGTGGGACCTTAAGGCTGCTCAAAGACCAGACTATATAATCGCCAATTCCTCTCATACCCAAACCCAAATTAAAGAATATTACGGTCGCGAAAGCATCGTCATTCACCCCCCCGTAGACACCGAATTTTTCACTCTGCCCTCCTCAGCCACCCCTCCATCTACCAACTCCCATCTAAAAACTTCTACAAAACCGCGCAGCGGCTACGTCATAACTGGCCGGCATGTACCGTATAAGCGCGTAGACCTCGCAGTCGAAGTCTGCACAGAGCTAGGATTGCCCCTTACTGTAGTCGGCGATGGTCCAGAACTACAAAACTTAAAAGCCATAGCCGGTCCCACCATAGAATTTTGTGGCAAAGTTCCCAGAGCACAAGTTCGGGAGATACTTCAATCTTCAGAAGCCTTCATCTTCCCTGGTTTAGACGACTTTGGTATCGCGCCCGTAGAAGCCCTTGCTGCCGGCACTCCCGTCATAGCCTACGAAGGCGGCGGCGCCCTCGACTATATAATTCCCGGCAAAACCGGCGAATTTTTCTTCCCCCAAACAGCCGAAGCCCTCAAACATACTCTCCAGCAATTCGACCCAACAAAATACGACCCAGCCATTGTACAAAAATCCGCCACAGCCTTTTCTACCCAAAATTTTACTAAAAATATGCACAGCTTTATTCAAGATGTCATCAAATATAAAGCATAAGCACTCGCGTTAAACCGTGTTTTATCGCGACTTGACTCGCGTTAAATAGGTATTTATGCACTTGGTTAAAGCTTATAGAGACAAGCTCTATAGAGGACTACTTAATGTAATTGCAAAATTTTACGCATCACATCAGATTGACAGTTTCATGACACTTTGATACAATATAAACATGAATACAACCACACGCCTTACTATACCAATGGACAAAGAATTAAGAGACAACCTCAGTTTAAAAGCTAAGACCCTAGGCTTTGACTCATCTCAAGCCCTACTACGTTATGTTTCCAAGGCAATTACCGATGGTCGATCGATAACTTTTGGCGAAGATCAGTGGTCTGAGCCACCAGAGGTAGTATTGCGTCAGTGGCAAAGCGAAGCATCGGATCTAACGAGGCAGCTTAACACTGGTGAGGCCAAAAGCTTTAACAATGCTGATGACCTAATGGCCGACTTGCGAAGCTAAGCATGAAACAGGTCATCCGTTCGAAACGCTTCTTAAAGCTCTATCAAAAGCGAATCGCTCAGCACGGCAAACTTGACAGTCAGTTCGAGGAACGTTTTAGATTATTCCTAGCCGGCATAAGAGGTGCACCGATTAACGATCATGCTTTGACAGACAAAATGGAAGGGCTACGTGCCTTTTCTATAACCGGTGATGTGCGAGTGATATACCGCGAAACAGACAACGCCTACGAACTTCTCGATGTGGGCACCCATAACCAGGTGTATCGTTAGATCGGGCTCCACCGGCGCTGTCCTAGCTATCCTAGACAAAGTCGGTAACCTGACCGTCAAATAAACTACCATAAATGGCACCTTTTTTGGTCAACTACCATTTATATATTCTGAGTATTAACGCCGTAGGTGTTGAAGGCCGGCTTGTTTATAGAGTGTTAGATTAATGTTATGTATATTTGTTGATATGCATGCCAAAAGCTATGTATTGACTTTGTGTACTAATATGTGTACTATAATGTGTATGAAAAAACACACTAGCAATACTATGCGATTTAACATTACTCTCCCCGCCGATCTAGGACGCCAAGTAAAAGCTCGACGCAACCACAGCGGTCTTATAGCCGAATCTTTACGCGAAAAATTTGCCAAAGAAGACAGCCAGAAACTGGCAACCATTCTTGCGCAAGCATATGCCCGGGCAGCAGAGGAAGACAAAGAGCTCTGCGCAGACTGGGACGCCACCACCGGAGACGGTCTGTGATACTCCGAGGACAAATCTATTGGGTACAGCTCGACCCAACCATAGGTTCCGAAATCAAAAAAACCCGTCCAGCACTAGTCATCTCTAATAACGCAAACAACCACGCCTCTAGTACCGTGACTGTTCTGCCAATTACCTCACAAACTACTACAATTTATCCATTCGAAGTCTTGTTACCAGCTGGCACGGGAGGAATCAAAAATACAAGCAAGGCAAAAGCCAATCAAATTCGCACTGTCGACAAACGGCGCTTAAGTGCGCTCCCCCTGGGCACCGTATTAGAACCAGAGATCTTACAGAACGTAAACAACGCCCTAAAAATCCATTTAGATATCCTACAGTAGAGCTATTCGTTCTATTTAGCGGCCTGTATTTTTTTGGCTATAGTTCCGACTTTATGCGATACATCTTTTCTTGCCACAAGTATGCCATTTGGCGTATTTACAACTATCACATTGTCTAATCCGATCACTACCACCAGCTTATCCTCAAGATTTTGTACATAGCTATTTTCTATGTCCTCGATTTCAACTCTCTCGCCGTACACCGCATTGCCTAGCTCATCTTTATCCGCCGCGTCATGAATGTCTTTAAAAGCCCCAAGGTCCTTCCAGTCGAACGATGCAGGCACCACCAGCAGATTTTTAGCTCGCTCTATCAGAGCATAATCTATAGCGTCATTTTTAAAACCTAGGTACGTCTCTTTATACTGTTTCGCATTCTTACACTCTAGTAGCTTTTTATAACACTCTAGTAAGTAGGGGCTACTATGTTTCATCTCTAACAAAAACGTATTAATAGAAGCTACAAAATAGCTACAGTTCCACAAATAATTACCACTGTTTACATATTGTTTTGCCAAGGCAAAATCGGGCTTCTCTTTAAATGATTTTACGGACGAAACATAACCATTACTATCTACTATGTCGCCTTTTTCTATATACCCAAAGCCTGTTGCCGGATGATCCGGCTCTACGCCAACTAACACGATAGAATCGTATGTGGTAGAGGTGCTCGCTGCAACCTCAAAGCTATGTATAAAGCCTGTCGTATCCCGAACATAATGGTCAGATGCCAAAAAAGCTATCGGCTCGTCAAGATCAGCAATTCTAGAGATATGCGCCAATGCTGCCACTATACAGCTCGCCGTTCCTCGCCTACCTGGCTCTACGATAAACGCATCGTCTTTTAGCTCCGGTAACTGATCTTTAACGTGATGCGCATGGCTTACATCGGGTATAACATATACCTTTTCCGACAACTTAGATGCTCGGTCGTAGGTACTTTGCAACAAAGACCTCTTGCTACCATTTATCCTGAGTAGCTGCTTAGGATATTTCGGTGTAGATAGCGGCCACAGCCTCGTACCGGAACCTCCTGCAATAATAACTACAATCACCCCCGTACTATACCAGATTTTTTGGATAACACCCTGTTGACAGCCACGTTATAGGGTGTTAGAATAATGTTATGCATGTTTGTTGACATGCATACAAAAAGTTACGTATTTATTTGGAGTTGAAAAGCAGGAAGGCTCTACTGCGGGGTACAATTAGGCCGCAAGGTATCGAAAGTACTACGATGAAGGTTCGCCGCCCTTCCAGCTCCAAATAAGTTCATAACTCGACAAATAACTTTCTTTTCTGACTCTAAAAATCGAAACAACATATACAGATAGCTCTTCTTCGGCTTTGCTAACTTCAATTGACGCCACATATTGATTGTTATTGAGTTTCTTAGAAAGAAGAAAGTCCCCTCTTTTGCCGTCTTTGTTCCGATATATTTCACTCGGCATATGAACTACTCGCCAACCGTTCTTTAGGATAAAGTCATTTTCTTCTGCGGTTCGTTTATCATAATGCTTTTTAATTATTTTGGTAGTAATCAAAACGGTTGCACTATCTAACCTGCAAGCTCGCTGAACTTCATTAGTTAAGCTACAGAACGTAATAGTCAGTTCTCTCACTATAGCTTGTGCCGGCGTACCCTTTACGTACGAGTCAAATATTCGCTCCACATTACTGCTCATCCGATTATTATACGATACCCCAGAGAGTAATATATGCGCGTCACATAATTAGGCACTAGTTGTGCACATGCTCATAATTTTACTATAGACAAAACACAAGCTTTTTGCTATAGTAGGTGGTAATGTATCAACATAAAAATATAAAACAATCAAATAATAAAAAACTTCTCCTGATTCTATCGGCAGTGGCTTTAGTGGCATTAGCTGGCGGAGGTTACTTTGCTTATGCAAAATCCAAGAATAAATCAAATGAAGTAGTAAATACAGGTCCTACGCCCGAGCAGATTAAACAAGAAGCTGACGTTAATGACCAAAACAAGAAAGCCTTCATCGAGAACGAGCAGGCCACTAAACCAGGCGACCCCTCCTCTCCCGGCACCACCCCGGCGCCTCCCGCTTCAGATAGCACCGTAGAAGCCCGCCAAGAGTCTAACGGGTCAGTTACCGTACTTTCCAAGCTATACGGCATATCCAGCGGCACCTGTAGCTTATCGGCTACTAATGCAGGCAAATCTATAACCAAAACTGCCGATGTTATATATCAGCCAGAGTTTTCTACCTGCGCAGGCTTTAGTATCCCTTCTAGCGAATTAGGACCTGGTACCTGGAATATTACTATTGCCGTTACGGGCGGCAATAAAGACCTCAAGGCATCTACTACGGTAGAGGTGCGATAATGTATAAGTAACTTCTTCTTGCAGGTCTTTTTATTTCTAGCCTTGCTGGCTTAAGTGGTCAAGTACATGCAGCGACAGCCGCAGAGTGGCGAGCCGGTCGCATTATAGACGACTCGGTCTTTACAGATAAAAATGCCATGTCTGTAGCGCAGATACAAGAATTTCTCAATTCAAAAGTAGGTGTCGGCAGAAGCAATTCTACGCCTGGGGTGTGCGACACAAACGGAGCCCGCACTTCTGAGTTCGGAGGCGGTACCCGCGCTCAATACGGCGCCTCTATTGGACACCCTGCTCCCTTTACCTGCTTAAAGGATTATTACGAGGTGCCCAAAACCTCTCCTGGTCCAGGGATACCAGCCAGTAACTACGGCGGAGCACCCATACCCGCTGGCGCTAGAAGCGCAGCACAACTCATATATGATGCAGGTCAGACCTATAACATTAACCCCAAAGTACTACTAGTAAAGATCCAGAAAGAATCTGCTGGTCCGCTTACTACAGACGACTGGCCGCTTCGGTCTCAATACACGTACGCCATGGGTGCACGTTGCCCAGATAGTGGTCCTGGTGGAGCCGCGAACTGCGACACGAATTATGCCGGCTTTTCTATCCAGATAGCCGAATCGGCCGCATTGCTTAGGTATTACCTAAACAATATGTCGCAACCATGGTGGCCATACAAAAAACTTGGCAACAATAGCATTCTTTTCCAAAACAGTAGACCAGAATGTGGCAGCTCGGTCGTTAACATTACTACCATGGCCACTGCTGCGCTATATACCTACACCCCCTACCAACCCAACCCGGCGGCACTAAATAACATGTACGGCACAGGCGACGCATGTAGCGCCTACGGCAACCGCAACTTCTGGCGTATATACAAAGACTGGTTTGGATCGGTTTACGCCGGAGATTACCAAGCTCAGGCTGTGGGTCAGAGTCCTAACCGGACGATTGCGCCGGGTGAAGCTGTAGGTATCTTCTTCAAGTTTCAAAATGTAGGCGGGGCAAGCTGGAAAGATGACACGAACTCTGCCGGAACATTCCCCGTCCACCTTGCCACATCCTGTCCCGTAAATAGGGCTAGTGCATTTTCTGCAAGCTGGCCGAGTAAAGAACGCGCTTTACTTAACTTTAGTCGAGTATTTGAGGCTAATGGAGCCACTTTGGCGGCGGATCAACATACCGTATATCCGGGGCAAATAGCTCTCTATGAGTACAGTGTTACTGCCAGCCCAAACCAAGCTTTTGGCAAGTATACCGAGTGCTTCCAGCCAGTACTAGAAGGTTCCCAGCAGTGGCACATGGGCGTAGCGGTTTCTACCGATATTACCGTGGCTAACCCATATTCCCCTAGCGCATTCTTTACGAGCAACCCAAACTTCACCATGAAACAAAATACCTCCCGTGAAGTTCGTATCTCATACAAAAATAACGGTACAGCTACCTGGAAAGATGATGTCTCTGTATTGCCTGGCGAAAAGCCGGTGCACCTAGCCACGTCTTATCCTATCAAC
>JBBSJF010000004.1:0-22253 GCA_038257495.1 Saccharimonadales bacterium (SeqCode)
CAAGAGTTCTTTAGACAGCTTAACCAAGATACAATGAAGGTAGGTATGGGCTTAACACCAAATCAGGGAGCGATAAATACATGACCGGCGCACTAACATTTAATACTTACAATTTACAGACTTATAGCCCGGTTACTAATCTGGGTATTATTACCAACACCATCAAGCATACAGATGTTCCGGGGCGTGATGTCGCTCTTATGGCGCTCGCCAACAGTAACCTAAGCGTCATACCTAGCAATAACTACCCAAGCCGTAAAGTCAGTATTGGCGGTGTAATAAAGGGTAGTAGTCAGTCAGACCTCGATGACCGTATCGACACTTTTAAGGCTTATTTTAATGGCGTTGATAAAAACCTCGACATAGCCTATGGCTCTAACACTCGCCGATACTTAGCCACAGCCAACGCTATATCAGTCGAGAGAAATGATAAAAGTTATTTTGCGACATTTAATGTTGAATTTGTTTGTAGTCAGCCCTTCGGAATTAACACCACAGCGACCACCGCTTTATCGGCTACGGGTCGAACTGGCGCTAGCTACTCTGATGCTCATACATTTATTGGCTCAGCCCCATATCAGTTACCTACTCTAACCGTTACATATACAGCGGTCAGTGGTGGTGGCTCTTATGTCGCGTTTAGCAACAGTTCTAATGGTCAGGGTATAACTATTACTGACCAAACATGGGTCGCGACAGACATATTAGAGATAGATACTAAAAATAAAACTGTCAAAAAGAACGGCGTTGAGGTTGACTTTATCGGCGCGTTCCCAGAGTTTGAGCCGGGCGCTCGGAGCTTTACTTACTCAGATGGCTTTACGACTCGTACATTTAACGTAACAGTCGCGTATAACGCGCTATATCTATAGGACTGTAATGGCTAAAACAGCGTTCACAGCACTAAAGTATCCAACGACTACAACCACCGCCAACGGCGCTGGCAGTTCTGGCTCATGGGCTAACCCAGCTAATATCTTTTTAGACGATGGCTCGAACGCTACAGCCTCATTTTTAGCGCCGCCAAATTACACCTTCGAGCTGAATGGCGCTGGTTTTGGTCATAACATACCGAGTAATGCAATTATTGACGGTATCACTTTAGAGTATGAGGTTATATCGGCTAATCGCTGGTCTGAGGCTAATGGTACTGTCAGGCTTAAAAAAGCTGGTACAAATGTTGGTGTTAATAAAGCTGGGGCTGGCTTAGCCTCATCTGGCGTATGGTCTTATGGTGGCGCGAGCGACTTATGGGGTACAACTTGGACACCGGCTGAGATTAACCATGCTCTATTCGGTTTCGGTTTTGACGCGACATATACCTCAAGCGGTAATGACTTTAATATAGCTATCGACTTTTTTAGAATAACTATACACTGGCATTACTCAACAGATGTTAGCCCCACTGACGTTCCTAAGCGATATATTTATAAAGCGTTTAATAAAGGTGTTTATCTTGGTAACTTACCCAAAGTCACCTCTAAGTTCGGTTACGCTTACGACATAAATAGTATTGGCTCGTCAATAAATATCGAGTGCGGTGTCTCGGCTGATGTATCTAAGCTCCCCGGTGACCGTCTAGTTACTGAGGCTGGCGATCCAATCATTACTGAGGCTGGCGACTATATCTATACCGAGGGTCAGTCACCTATTATTGGCGCTGGCAACTCGGTTGACCCATATTTAGTACAGAATGGTAATCGTATAGAGGTCTGGGAATACAGTTACTATTACCCTAATGGCAAGCTTATGTTTAAGGGTCAGGTAAACAGAGTCGAGGCTGGTTTCGGTGACCCAAGTGATAATAAGATACGACTAATGGTGATTAGCGATGGCTTAGACCTAGCTAATTACATCGCTCGTGGTGCGCCATTTAACTATACGGCTGACGTTACCCAGACCACCGAGAATACAAATATAGTAATCACCCAAGATAGCAAGGGCGCTGGCTGGAATAGAGCTGGTCAGACTTGGCTTGTGGGCGCTGGTGTCACTAAACTTGGCTCTATCAAGTTACTGTTTAGAGACAATGCTGACGTAACAGTGACAGTATACGATGGTCTAACTGGGAGCGCTTTAGCTAGCGTTACTCAGGGCGTGTATACTGGCGGCGCGGCATGGATAGTTGAGTTCGCCTTCTCGACACTAATACCAGTCACGCCGGGCAATACCTACTTCTTTACGGTATCAGTCGGCGCTGGTCAGTCGATACGGCTTTACTATAGTAGTACCTCAGTCTATGCAAATGGGGTAATGTATACCTCGTCTTTCGCTGGTGGGTCTGGTGGTGGCGCTTACATCGCTGGCACTGGTGACCTTTACTTTATAGCCTCAGCCGGTCTACCCACAACCACCGCGACTTACACGAGCAAAGACCCATCAACACAAATGCTTAAGCCAATTATTGACGACTACATTTTACGCGGTGGTCTCATAAACTACTCAGCCTCTAGTGTTGACACGACAGCTTTATCGCTAACCGCTACATTTAACACTGAGACAGTATATGACGCACTAAAAAAGGTATTAGCCCTCGCGCCCAGCGGTTACTATTTTTATATTGACCTAGCCACTGACGTGCTGTATTTCAAGAACACTCTCACGACCCCAAGCTATAAGCTGATTAAGGGTAGGCACTTAAACAAGCTCAATTTAATACTCAGTATAGAGAACGTTAAAAACAACCTGCTATTTAGTGGCGCTGAGACGGCTGGCGTAAATCTTTATAAAGAGTACGCGGATCAGACCAGTAAAACCAATTTCGGTATTCGCCTAGAGCGTAAGAGCGACAACCGCGTATCGGTCAACGCGACTGCAGACGCGATTGGTAATAGTTTTATAGCCGAGAATAAAGATGAGTACCAAGAGACGACTGTAACGGTATTAGCTAAGACGATGGATATTACAGAATTTAGACCCGGTCAAACAGTGGGGATTAGAGGCTTTAATTATTTTGTTGACCAGCTTACGTTACAGATTGTACGAGTTGAATACCTATCTGACTCGGTAAATCTGACTCTAGGTAATTTACCACTGCGCTTTACTGATGAGTACGAAAAAATAATGAGAGGCTTGGTAGCGCAACAGACTGTGGCTAACCCAAGCGCCCCTAGTTAAACTTAACCAGAAAAGGTAATATATAATCATGCCAGACATTAAACCATCAGGATTACCAGCCGACACCAGTCTCGATGATAACCACTATGTAATACTCAACGACCCAGCCGGTCCGACCACTAAGCGCACGACCCTTGGTACGCTTAGGACTTGGTTACAGTCGATAGCCGGTTGGGTCACTGGCTCTATGTTGGCTAATCAAACAGTCAAAAGTACGCAGATTGACTTTACTAGCATAATGAAGAACGCCACTGGCTCAGGTGGCGCTGTTACTACTAGTAATGGTAGCTTTTCAGCTCTTGCCGGAACGCCGACTATCTCTTTTACCCTCACTAACGCGGCAACTGTTAATTTTGTTGCAACGGCTTTTGTACAGGGCGCGACAGCTGGAACTATTGACATATCTTCGGCTGTTTATGACAGTACGACTATAATATCCCATGCGGCTGTTTTTACCTCAACCGCTATAAATAACGGTTCTAATGTTTGTATAACTGGCTCAGCATCACTAGCCGCTGGCGCTCACACAATACAAATTAGAAATATGGGGTCTAATACATACGCCTTCTTCCCTACTCGCTCAAGCATAATGGCGATACTAAGTAATGTATAAACGGTATGGATGTCGGCTTACCGCGTAAACAAGAGCTAGGGCGTACTGAGTGGGGCGCGGCGCGTAAGCGAGCTATCGCTAGCAAAGAGCCGTATTGTGCTATCTGTCATGGCTATATTGACGTTACCCTAGAGGCTTTTAAGCCACTAGCTGTTGAGGTTGACCATATCGTGCCAAGGTCTCGTGGTGGCTCACTGTATGAGCTTGAGAACCTACAGCTTACCCATAGCAAGTGTAACCGCAAAAAGGGCGCTAAGATGGCTGAGGACTATGATGGTCTAGCTGTCGAGAACCCAGTACCACTATCAAATAACTGGTAATCCTTTAGCGTGTTATACTTATGTTAGTTATGAAATGGAGGGCTTAATGGGCTATCAACTCGAATGGAATCCGTCACCAAACTTTACACTGGGTAATCAGACTCAGGCTTATTACGGTAAACCACGCTCAGTACAGTTCGGCGCTGGTCACTGGTGGAACACCCCAGAGGCAGGGGCGACTCACGATGGTGTCGTATCTATCTTTAAGAACCCAGCTCGCCAAGGCTCAGCTCACGCCGTATTAAGTAATGGTCGAGTAACCGAAATGGTTAGAGACTGGGATACGGCTTGGTGTACTAATAACGCCAACCCTTACACTTACGCTATCGAGACAGACCCTCGTATTATGTGGCGCTGGCAAGCCGGTGTCAGTCAAGCTCAACGAGACTTAGGTAACGCTATATTCGAGACCCTAGCTGAGTACATCGCTGACAAGCGCTATCACGCTATACAATGGTATCCTCACAATCACTGGTGGCAAACTCAGTGTAACCCCATTAACTGGAATGAGGTTATGATCCGCGCTCAACAGGTACGCGCTCAAAAAGACGCGCCAGCTAACCCATCTAAGCCAGTACCAGCCCCAACTAAACTATCAGAGGGCAAGCTCACTTACCGCGCCAAGCTCGATAAGGTTGAGGTATGGGATCTATCGACTAACCCTAATTACAAATCAGTAAAGACACTTAGCAAGGGTGAGACCATAGACGTTGTCGCCTTCATCGACTTTAACGGCACTCGCTATTACGTTACTCAGTACAGCTATGACACTAATAAGCGTGTCGGTGTAAATCGCAACGACATAGAGCTAGTCGCGCCTGACCCAGAGTGGATTAAAAACCTTGTTGACATTACCGATACTAAGCTCATGGTACTCACCGTATCAGCGCCAATTATCAACCTAAATACTGGCGCGGCTGTTGGCTCACCTATACCTCAAGGCACTTGGATCGACATCGCTAAACAGACCACAGTTGGCGGTAAGACATACCTCATCAGTAAATACTCAGTCGATAACGCTATCCCTAACGGTATATTAAAAGATAATCTCGGTGTACCAGCCCCAGTACCAGACCCTAACCCAGTACCACCTAAGCCAGCCCCAGAACCAGATTGGCTCAGTAAGTGGGAGGACATCGCTGACCTCAAAATGTATACACGCCAGCCTGACGTTGAGGTGGTAAACCTATTGGACGGCTCAACTACTACTAAGATAGCCACCAAGGGTACTGAAATCGAGATAGCCTCTAGCACCGAGTGGCATGGTCAAAAGTATCTCATCACCAAATATAGTACCGATAAAAAGTTGCCTCATGGTATACGTCTCGTTGACCTAGACATCAAGCCAGTCGATCCATCAACTGACCCATTACCAGCCGACCCTGATAAGAGTGTTGATGACATCATACGAGAGAATAACTCGATATTAAAAGCCATCTTAGCACTAGTACAACAAATCTGGGCTATAATTAAACCTAAGTAATAAAGGGGAATAGCATGGATCTTACTCAATACGTTTTACTAGCCGCCGTCATAGCCGGTGTAACAGAAATGCTCAACCGAGTTAGAGCTAAAGATTACTGGGTCGCTGGTACAGTCGCCACCTCAGCTATCATAGGTGGTCTATTCGGCTTGTTTGGTGTCGAGGGTCTAAACCTTGTCACAGGTCTCGCCGCTGGTTTTGGTGTCTCTGGTACATTCTCAGCTATCGGTATGGTAAAGGGTAAAAGCACCCCAGCGCCTAGCACTCTGACTGACCGACAAATATAGATTACAGCTAAGTAATTTAGCTTAGTGTATAATAGCCTCATTATAAACATAGGAGGTTCTCTATGGGTTTTGTTGAAATATTAGCTTGGTTAGTGTTTGGCGGTCTAGCCGGTTGGATCGCGTCTTTATTGGTCGGTAAGAACTCTCAGATGGGCGTTGTCGCTAACATCGTTGTCGGTATTGTCGGTGCTTTTATTGGCGGCGCGTTACTACCTAATGACGGTGACCAGTTTGACCTTGGCTCATTCGTGGCGGCTGTTATCGGCGCTGTCATCTTACTGGTAATAGTCAACTTATTTACTCGCGGATCTAAAGACAGGTTCTAGTAAACCAAAAAGAGCGCCCTCGCAATAGCGCTCTTTTTTATTGGCAGTGTTTATTTTTGTCACTGAGTAAAATAATTATACAATGGGCGGTTTCACCTCGTCAACCGAGCGACTACCTTTTAGGTCGTTACAGTAATAACAGGCTGGCTTTAAGTTAGACGCTTTATATCTCAAACTCGGATCGCGAGTACGGCTAACAACGTGGTCGAGCGTCAGCGTACTTATATCGAGACGCTTAGGACACCACTCATGTATCTGTAAATAACATAGCCAATACTCATTATGTATAGGCGGTGGGTTTTTGCGTATCCAAGTCGCTCGCGTTGTCATCCACTGTTTAGCGTGTTTACCAATCTTATTTATAGGCTTGGTCGAGCGAGCTATCGGTGAACGCTTTATGGGCGTTGTGGATCGCTTAATCTCTGTACGTTTTAATATCGTTTTAGGGTTGAGCCGACAGGCATACGCCCAGTGACCCATCTGACCGCAATGCTTACATGGTTTTTTTGGAAAATTATCTAAAGCCACTGAGACCCTCCATTACTTATACACCCAGTATAACCCTTGCGCTTGTGATACAATTACAACATAAACCAGAGCGCATACGGGAACTACCCGGTAACAAAGGAGGAGGCGACTATGGCAAAACCACAAGCTGATGTATCGGTAAAGACTTACGTTGAGAAAATCGACAAGCTAATAGCTAATGACCTCAACCCTCGTAAGATAAACAAAAAAGCCTATGAGTCTCTTAAAAAGTCTCTGACTGAGTTCCCTGAGATGAAACAGCTCAGAGAGATTATCGTTGACGAGAACCTAACCATACTCGGCGGTCACCAACGTATATACGCTCTTAAAGAGCTAGGCTATGCTGATGTCACAGTTAAACAGGTGACCGGCTTTACTGAGCGCCAAAAGCGCGAGTTTATCATTAAAGATAATACAGCCAGCGGTGAGTGGGATACTGACATAATCGCCAACCAATGGGATATAGCCGAGCTTGAGGACTGGGGTATATCTAGCTTTAATTTCGGTGAGATACCAGACGAGCCAAAAGACCCAGCCGCTAAAGATGGTGAGGGTAAAACTCACACTTGCCCCGGCTGTGGTTTAGAGTTTGAGGACTGAGTCAAGAAATGGAGTTAATAAATGGCGCGTCACTATGGTATCCCCTACATGGGGTCAAAACAAAAGCTAGTCGATAAGCTCATACCGTTTATCATCAAGCGACACCCTGACACCGATAGTCTGTATGACCTATTCGGCGGCGGTGGCTCAGTGGCGCTCTATACGCTTGGCAAGTACCCAAGCCTCGATGTCGTATACAATGAGCGCTCTAAAGCCGTTACCGCTCTTATGTCTCACCTAAAAGACGCTGGCAATATACCATTCGAGTTTGTTAGCCGGTCTGAGTTTGAGGCTAGCTATAAAGGTGATGACTGGTACGCCGGTCTTTTACAGACCTGTTGGACTTTTGGTAATAACCAGCATGGCTATCTCTATGGCTCAGACATCGAGCAGTATAAAAAATGTATACATGAGCTAGTGGTTGATGGGGTTGACCATGTCAAGTTTATTAGTGAGTTTATCGGTCAGCCAGTATTTATCAACCTCAAGCGCTATACGACCATGTATCAGCGCCGTATTGTGTTACAGCGACAAATAGGCGACAAGGCGCGGTTACAGCATATAGAGAGGCTTGAGCGCTTGCTAAAGATAATAGATATGCCCGGCATGAGTACGCTTGGTATCACGCCAGCCCAGAGTTACGAGGAGGTCGATATTGTCGGTGAGCGCCCAGTTGTCTATTGTGACCCACCGTATGAGAATACAGCCGAGTATCGAGAGGGTGGTTTCGACCATGAGGCTTTTTATGACTGGGTAATGAGTCGAGAGTACCCAGTTTATGTTAGTAGCTATAAAGCCGATCCGCGCCTCAAGCTCGTAAAAGCCATTAACACTCGCTCACTCTTAGGGTCAGCCGCCTCAGCCAAGCCTAAATATAATTACGAGAACCTTTACTGGAATGGGGTCGGTCTAAATGCCTAAGCTAAAAATTAAGCTCGGCGATGAGGTTGAGGACGTTGTCTCTAAAGTACGTGGTATCGCTCATGGTCACCTAATTTATTTAGACGGCACTGAGTATTGGCTCATTCAGCCCCCAGCCCTAGAGAACGCCGAGCTATCTAAAGAGGTACACGCGAGCGCCGCTTACTGTCGGCGTATCGGTGACGGTGTTTACCCTAAGCCAAGACCGCAGATGGGCTTTCACGCGCCAGAGATTGAGACTTAGCGATGGCTAAAAAAATGACTCAGCTATTCTCGGTCAGTAAACGACCAGCCCAGCGCCGTATAAAAATTAAGCTCAAACGTAAACCTAAAGCTGGTCAAAAAAAGCGCACGACCATAGACGCGCTACATGATGAGTGGTTCTTTAATCTTAGCCCAGCGATGTTTGTTAAATTACAAGACGAGTGGAATGAGCGTAACTTAGAGATTACACTTACGGCTCAAAAAGATTACGACTCATGGCTCAATTACTTTAAGGAGCTGTCGCCAAACAAGATTAAAATACTGGCTGTGACTGGTCGAGACATATTACCGACTGAGGCTTACGCCGCTCTAAGCCGGTGGCACGACATTATTACTCACCCTCACCGTATAGATAAGATCCACCAATCAGGTCTGACCAACCCTAATCGCGATAAAGACTATAAGTCAATAATGCAACTGGCGATGGCTAATGACCGGCTTGGCGTGTTAGAGGCTACTCGTAACCAAATCGCCGAGAAGCTCGAAAAGGGTGCAGGGGCGCGTGATACGGCGGCGCTCGCTCGCGAAATGACAGAGATAATGACCCAGATAGCCGACTACCAAAAACGGCTCGGTCCGAAAAAAGATACTAAGCTCGGCGCTTTACTAGACGATATGCCAACTTATAAATCTAAGCGCCCAGCTAAAAACGGTGGTGGCTCACGTAACACGAGCTTTAAGACAAGGGTAACAATCGAGGACTTAGAATGATAACTGTACAAATACTTGTAAATGGTGAGGCTATATACGTTCGAACGGCGGTGAACCGGCTTAAAGAGCATGGTCACTACATACTAGATACTGGCGAGCGTATCATACACGAGCCAGAGGACGGCGTGGCGGCGCTAGCGATTAAGATGTTACATACCATAGCTGACGACCCAGACGAGTTGACACTATGCGATAATTGTTTTTGTATGACTAAAACATGGCATGGCACTTGCGGTAAGTGTCGCGCCAAAAAGAGGCGAATATGACAACGATTACTCAACCTAAATATGGTAACCAAAAGCCTCGCGTTGACATCTATAAAAATGGCGACATCTGGCTAGCCGATAAAACGATACAGCTAGTGGAGCATTACGGCGTTAAGCTATTACCTTGGCAAAAAGCAATCTTGTATAGGTGGATGGCTGTTGAACTTGATGACAATGGCGACTGGAAGTGGGTTAATACCGATTGTGGCTTAATTGTACCCAGACAGAACGGTAAGTCTGAGCTAATCATCTGTCGTATTATTGGTGGCATGGTCTTTTTAGGTGAGGCACTTATTTATACAGCCCATAGCGATAACACTGTCGGCGAAATCAAGCGGCGCGTACAACGGTTTTTTTATGACGCTGAGGAAGAGATACGCGATATGCTCACTGAGGAATTCGATAAAGAGCCTAAGAGCTTAGACTATGTCGAGCTTAGAAATCGCGCTCGCTGTGTCTTTCGAACACGTACTCGTACTAATGGGCTGGGTAGCACTAACGATGTTTTGATACTCGATGAGGATCAGGAAGAGACTGACGCTCAACAAGAGGCGCTGTTACCGACAATCAGCTCAGGTAAAAACCAAAACCACCAGACAATCAGGGCTGGTACACCGCCAAGCGGTGGCGGCAACGGTACTGTACTTTTACGTATGCGTAACACCGTACTCAACGGAAAGACTACAGACGTATGCTGGCAAGAGTGGTCAGTCGAGACGATTACCGACCCCAGCGATGAGACAGCTTGGTATACAGCTAACCCAAGCCTCGGCTATTTCTTAATGAAGTCGGCGGTTAAGGCTGAGTCGCAAAAGATGGCTATAGACAGCTTTAATAAAATGAGGCTCGGTTGGATCGCTGGCGTTGAGAATATGAGGGCGATTAGTGACGACCTATGGTCACCACTCGCAGTCGATGATAAAACTTACCCCGGTCCAGACATTGTACCGATAGGCGAACACGCCAGCTTGGTATACGCGGTCAAGTTCGCGCCTGATGGTAGCGCCGTCTCGCTGGCTGTGGGCGTTAATATGCCTGATGGTCGAGTACATATCGAGTTAATCGAGCGTAAGCCCATGAGCGCTGGTACAGGCTGGCTCAGCCAATGGTTGCTAGAGCGATGGCGTAAGTCTAATAAAATCATCATAGACGGCGCGGCTGGTACTCAGCTACTCGTTGAGGAACTGGTACGGTCTGAGCGTAAGATGTCTAAGCGAATACTAACGCCTAATGTTAAAGAGGCTGGGGCGGCGTATGGCGCGTTCTATGAGGCTATCGAACATAAAAAACTTACTCACTTTAACCAGCCAGCGCTCAACGTCTCAATTCGTACAGTTAAGCGCCGGTCCATAGGTCGCGATGGGATGTATGGTTACGCTAGTATGAACACCGATATTCAGTCAGACCCAACCGAGGCGGCGAGTTTCGCTTATTACGGCGCGATACGGTTTAAGAAAGAGCGAACCGTCAGTGGTAGCAGTCAATCTGTCATGGTATAGTTGTCTCTAGTGTTGGAGGTCGTAAGACAACCTCTAAACGCGAGACAGCCAAGAACTCCATTTCTTATATGCTGTCGGTACAGGACGCGCTTAAGGGCGCGTCTTTTGCTTTAGTAATAATTCTCATATTCTAAGTGAGTAAAGCTTTTATACAATGAGCTTATGACTATTTATCAATGCCCAATGGGTGACTACAGCCAACGCGAGCCGGGTACGTGTTTAATACACAATGACAAACTAGAGCTTAAGCAAACATAGGCTATAATATGCTTATGGAAAAAGAGCCAGATACCGATAATGTAGTTTATTTAGACGAGTACCCTCACTTAAACGAGCGAGCGCGATTACGGCGTATGGGTCAGCTTATGCTTTTTGCTGTTGAGCCTGAGCTGGGTAACCTCGTGCTGTTTGAGTTACCTGAGCCACCAGACGGCGCGGCTTAGTAAATATACGAGAACTCGCCAGCGCTAGCGGTTCGATAGGTAGTAACGCCAAAAGTCGGTGCGTTCATTTCTGATATATTTATCGAGCCATCGCTATTGACGCTCTCGACATATACAACGTGACCCAGTGAGCCTCGCGTGGTAGTACCAACAGCACCAGCTTGTGGTGCTGAGCCAACAGCCATACCCATCGAGGCGGCTCTTGAGTACCAAGTGTTGGCGTTACCAAGCATATTCGGTAAGCTAGCGCCTCGGCGGTTCTTAACATACCAAGTGCAATAGCCATAGTCGTATGTATTAGAGCCGTCATAACTAGGCGCTGAGCGAGCTGTGGGCGCTTGTGGCGTGTTTACCTGACGTAATGGCTCAACGCCGGGCGTGATGGCTGGGAGGCTCACAGACGGCGGTATTTCGCGACTGAGCGCCTCGTCAGCTAGTGGGATCGTAATTGAGTCACCAACATTTATGCGGTCTGGGTGAGTGAGCTGAGTGTTTTTAGCCCATAGTCGTTGCCACTCGACATTATTAGCCGAGCCAATCTTAGTTAGATTATCGCCCTCAACTACCGTATAGGTGACTGGCTGGGGCTTAGGTGGATCGACAGGCTTTGTCACTGGCTCAGCTTTAGCTGGTGGCACAATGATGATAGGCGAGTCCGTGACAGTCTGGTTAAGACTAAAGAGAGCGTTTAGGTTTTTATTATGTGGCGCTAAAGGTTGCGCTAGAGCCGAGGCTGGTGTCGCCATTAAGGTTGATACTAGCGCGATAGTTAATAGACGTTTCATAATCCCAGAGCCTACAGGTGACAGTCGATGGGCGGCTCGTTTTGTTACCTCACAATTAAAGTTAGACAAGCATAAGTGTATCAGGCTTAGGCTGGTATATGTCAAGTCTAGCAGGGGTCAGGGTATTGACAATATCGTGCTGATGTGGTAGTATTACAACATGATAAACATAACAAACATTATCAAAGACACTTACTATCATTACCAGCCCGGCGAGTTCTTACCAGTACGCTCAGGCGGTCAACTACTCAATAAAAAAGAGTTTCACCTATACCGTATTAAGTGGATCATCACTAACCACAAGACTTTTGCTTACCAGCTCACTCACCAGCAAGGTTAGTCACCTCTGTTAAGTATTGGTTTTTACATACTATATAGAAATGTTACAAGTAACAATTTTATATACTATATAGAAACACCAAGGGGGGTCTCAAATTGAACCCCCCCCTTTATCCACAGTTCTAGTCACTTATACTCAATGTTATCCACTCCTTGCCGTAAGCGACTTGGCATATTTTATTGTCGAATGGTATGCTAGTTTTACAGACGAAATGGAGGGTACAAATGTCTTACAAAGTCACCGAACAGAGAGTAAAAACCATGCTAGAGCGCTTAGGCGAGGGCGCTGAGCTAATAGATGATAAGCGCTTTTTACCGTTTTATCGGTCAATACAAATCAAGCTCGAAAAGATGGGCAAGGCTGATGAGTGGGGTAAGATGATAGCCACCGCTAAAGCCAAGAGCGACCCTAAAAGATACTTCGCTAGTATCTGTAAAATGGTCAAGCTCGGCACTTATAAATTCGTTGAGGCTGTTAAAGAGATAGCCGGTGACGCGGCGCTATACCTACACGACAAGCTCGTAAAGTTCGGCTTCGGTAAATATCAAAAATACTGGGTGCGTAAAGCCTCAGAGTTCGTCAATGTAAACGGAATGGCTGGTTTTGTTGACTTGTTAGAGTACGCGGATCGTAAAAAAGTCTCGCCCCAATACATGGCAACGGCGCTCAAAAACTGTAAACCACCGCGCCAGTATTACCAGCAAGTCGTGAGGGCTAGTTAATGGCTGACCAAGACCTAAAAGTGGTTGAGTGTATGGAGCGATACGGTGGCTCTTTTGTTGTCGCGCTGGCTCAAGCGGCGAGACGCGCCGACGCTAATAATCTCTGTAGAATAAAAACCGCTTTCGCCGACTATTGGTTACAATATACTCAGATGGCAGACCTAAAATAGTGACACTCGACCAAGACATCACAATCGGTTGTGCCTTTCGATACGCGCTAGGTCGCAGGACTTACGTTGTCGATAGTGTGGCTAGTCAGATAGAGCGCTTAGTCGCTGACATATCATCCAAGACCTTACATCGACTAATAGGTGAGATTGGCGAGGCGATAGCTGAGGATCGCGCCGGTATGCAAATGGACATCGAGCGCTGGTCACGTTGCTCAGTTGTTATAGAGGGCGAGCTAAAACGGCGAGGCTCTATAGAGCGATGATAACGATATTGCTGATCCTCATCATACCTTTTTTACTAATTTTTTATACGGCTTACTTAATGCTTAAGGCTGTATTTATATTGTTAGTGGCGATAGTCAGGTGGTTAATTTAATGAACGCAGATAAGGTGATACTCGACTTATGTGGTGGCACTGGTGGCTGGTCTAAGTTTTATAATGAGGCTGGCTATACGGTACATATAATCACCCTGCCAGACTACAACCTGAGCGACTTTTGGATCGCTGGCGATGTCATACGCTTTCGTAAACAAGTCTGGCGCAGAGACGGTGGCGAGTATTTAGAGATACCCATTAAAAGTATTTATGGCGTACTCGCCGCGCCACCTTGCACGATGTTTAGTATCGCTCGACAAGTGGCTAAAGTACCAAGAGACCTGACCGGGGGAATGATAACGGTTAAAGCCTGTCTCAAAATCATTCACGATATACAAGAGACTGGTCACTGGCTGACATTCTGGGCGCTCGAAAACCCCAGAGGCTATTTACGTAAGTTTATGGGCAAGCCACCTTTTACGTTCGAACACTGGCAATTTCATAAAGAGAGCTATCACTGTAAGCCGACTGACGTATGGGGCAATTACAATCAGCCTAAGCCAATAGTCGTGACCAAGCCAACGCCGGTCCACAATTACGACCTCACTTGGCAAAACCCTAAAGCGCCTGACGAGTACAAACATCTAAAGCTAGACCGCGCGGCGATACGAGCTATCACGCCTGTTGGTTTCGCCGAGGCTTTTTACAAGGCTAATAAATAATGCCTGACCAGTTTAAGTGCGCTAACCCAAATTGCGCTTATGCTATTGACTCCAGTGGTCTAAATAAAATACAGTTAAAAGCGTTACGTATGTGGGCTAAAACTTGCCCTAGCTGTGGTAAACAAACCAAGTGGCTAGAACAGGCGAGCTTACTCGAAACACAAATACAATCAAATGACAATGGAGGGTCACAAAATGCAAACACTAATACGTCTATACCTAAAAGTCAGAGTCAGAAACGCCGCTCAGCTCGGTACGATGGATCTCACTAGCGGTAAGATTACTTTTTAATAGTTGACTAACCCTCAACGGTTCGTGTTATACTTATGGTATGAACGAGAAATGGAGGGTTTCGTGAATTTATTTAAGCGAGAGCAAAAAGTCTTACCGCCACTATGGGATGATGGCGAGCTAGGTGAGTTGACATCGGTTGTCGATTACAACTCAGTCATAGATTGGCTACAGGGTCTCAGCGACACCGATTACGATACGGTCTGTAAGGTCGCCGTAATCTATCGCAACGCCAATAAAGAGGCAACAACAGCGCTCGGTATAGTAAACGAGCCAACAACTCATATACTGCCACCAGTCGAGCCTATCGTTATCGACAAGACGACTATAGATGACTCGCCAGAGTTTTTAGATATGCCACCTCACAAGCGTAAGCCTGAGCGTAAGATTAAGGTTAAAAGCTAATGGGTACTGCAGTCGATATTGTAAACCCTAGCGCCTTGCCTCGTACTGACGATGGCAAAATGGCTAAGGTCATAGTCGCGTTCGATGTCGATGGTACGCTGGTCAAAACCAACCCAGATTATGAGCGTGAGCATGGCGTGGTTAGTCAAAACGACTTGCCAATCGTACACCAGATAAACACGCTACAGGTACTCAGCACCTATAAAAATATACGGATCGTTGTCTGGTCTGGTGGCGGAAAAGATTACGCGGCGATGTGGGGCAAGCGACTTGGTCTTGATGAGTATGTATGGCGATACGCCTCTAAGCTGGAATATGATGATATAAAGAGCCACTGTGACTTTTTACTCGCCATAGACGATATACAGTCAACCGCTCTTGGTGACGTTAATTTAATAGTAAGGGAGAAATAGAGTGAAAAACAATCAACGAGGTTATATAGAGATAGTTGGCGGACTTCTTGTACTATTACTAATTTTAGGGTTTATATTTACGATATTTTTTGTACGGTTTAAGCTCTCTAATGAGACAGTATCAGGGATCGTCTATAACACCACTAATAATCGCTTTATAAGTGACGCTACTGGGTTTAGTGTCAGAGCTGGCGAAAATACCTATGTAACCGAGGAAAACCAGAGTACCTATTGTTTACCACCAAACTCGCCATATAAAGAGTTGGTTAATAAAGCGGCTCAAGACAAGCGTATAAAAGTTGTAGTCAGCGCTAAAAAGTATTTTGCGGTAAAAGCCCCTTGGACTTGTCAGCCTAACGTAACGGTGACAGAGGTTAAGTAAATGGCTAACCGGCTTAAGCAAATTGAGGCGATCCAAAAAAAAGCCGAGACTCTGTATGACGAGCTATCTGAGTTGCTTGATGACCTCAGAGCCGCTTATGACAACACACCCGATAGCCTAAAAGACAGCGACCGCGCCATTACAGCCGGTAATCGTATTGACACCCTAGAGGACTGGCTTGATAGCCTAGAAGAAATCAAAGACGAGGCTATAGAATGAGCCTCACTCGCCTAGTCGGTAAAATCTGGCGCGGTAAGTCTAAAGCCGAGGCGATAGTTATTTTTAGAGTCGGTGGTAAGTATTACCCCAATAGCCAAGATAACCGCGAGGCTTTTGAGGCGTATTTACATACTGGCGATGAGTTTTATTTAATGGGTCTAACAAACGAAATGGAGGTCTAATCATGGCAACACTATTAACAGAGACTTACGGGATAACTAAAAATGTCGGTCAACAATCAGTGACAATAACTGTCGAGATTAGTAAAGATGATGAGGTGACTATACAGACAATTAAGGGTCACGCCCAGTTCGTATTTACCCGGTCCGATAAAGACTTAGTTAAAGCTATGGCTCTAGCGCTACATGAGGCTGGTGACTTGGTTGATAGCCGAAAGGTTACGGCAGGGTAATGACGGCTTTAAGACAATCAGTAATCGGCGGCGCTATAGTCATAGTCGCCCTAGCTCTAAACATATTAGCGCCAGTTGAGACTAAGACTCAGCCAGCAAGTGCTGTCAGCCCAGCTTTTGACCACTCTAGCTGTCAGTATCCGTATCGCTGGTCTAACCCAGTTGACGGTTGTGACAATAGCGACCCAGCCGTCCCAGAGTGTATAAAGGGGTTCGATACCCAAGAGGGCGAGCAAGCTTGTATCGCTGACTTCGTAAAACAACATGAAACCGCTCCAACTGTTGAGCCGGTCCAGTCAGTACCAGAAACAAAAGTAACCAACTGTGAGGCTAAATAATATGGCTATCGTATCAAAAATACTAACATGGCTCATATACCTATTACTCATACTCTTAGTCATCGCGGCGTGTCTATTGGTCGTAAACTTTATATTTTGGCTATACGACATTAACATAAATGTATGGGGCATAAAGCTATGACCGGCTATAGCGTAAACAACCGAGCGCGCTATAAATGTCAATACTGCGACCACCGCACGTATAAATCTCTAGGTGGTATGTTAAACCACTTAAACTCTCAGCACAAGCTAGATTATGAGTTGGCTCTAAAAGATGACGAAATCGCCCGGCTCAAAAACCGACCAGCTAAAGTCGAGGTTAAAGAGCGTATCGTATATCGCGATCCACCAGCCCAGCCTAAAAAGCAACTTTACTGGTATCGGTCAGTCTACTGCTCTACGTGTAAGTTAGTTATGACCGGCGCTGGTATACCTGTTGGACAGACTATAGAAAATACGCCCCACTCTTTATGTGGTAATCGTACACTAATGTTAGTAACGGAGATTAACTGATGGACGGTAAATCTCAAGCATGGCGCGATGCCGCCGACAAGCTCTTAGAGGCTTTAGCTCGCGAAAATAAATACATTGTCGCTGACATGGTCATTATATTTTTAGAGTCAGCCGGTTATGGCTTAAATGACTACTCGGTACTCGGCGCTGTATTTAAGCGAGCGGCTAAGCGCGGTATCATTTCGCGGATCGACAGACCAACACGCCAAGCGCTGTGGCTCAGCCAAACATATCGAGCTTCACAAGCCACTAACGAGTTACCGGTATTGTACGAGGGTCAAGTAATCGGCTTTCGTAACTTCGGTGAGCTAGACCACTCGACTTATAAAATCGCTGAGGTTGTCGGTAATTGTCTTAAACTGGAGCGTCACCCATGAGGTTAAAGCTCGCGGTCTTTATTGCGTTTATGATGGGTAAGTTTACTAAGTTTACCGCGCCACCATGTAATAAGACAGAGCTTGGTTATACCTGTCATCATAGAAAGTTTATTAACGGTAAAAGGGAGTGCGACTAATGCCAGAGGTAAAGCCACCAGCTATACAACCTCAAACAAACACAACAAAATCAGACATAGAGCTATTCGCTAAAGCGTATTTTAATATCGAGCTTACGACTCACCAGCTCAGACTCATAAAAGACATAACGAGCGGTCACCAGATCCGTATTAGTCGGCGTATGGGCTTGAGAACAGCCGAAAAGGTCTTACGAGCTTATATAGACGAGGGTATCAAGCCCGGTGGTCGCGTGAGGTTACCTCAGCACCCATTACCGCCTCGCGAAAAGATGAAAGGCGTTACTCAAGAGGGTAAGGTCTTAAGCCTCATCAAGCGCTCGACTGGCGCGTACAATTTCGAGCTATCGCGTGTCGCCCTAAAGTATACGTCAGTGGTTAGCTCCCTGCGTAAGGATGGTCACGAGATAGTCGCCGAGCGCCAGTATCTCAAAAATGGCAAGGCTAGTAACACTTTTAAGTATCATATAATAGGGGAGTAATATGGAAAGCAAACCACAAAAGCTAATAGTAATCTTATCAGAGAGCGTCACCGCCTCACTCGTAAAGGACGCTGGTACGTTTTTACTGTTTGGCGGTCTAATGTATTTTAACCACCGCGTATTGTCTGGTAATGGCTGGCTCGACTTTTTATTTATCTTAATCGTAATACTCTGGCTGTCTAGCCGAAACCTCAGCACCGTCTATAGGGGTGATAAAACTGGCGCGGTTAAATGGCTGGAGGACAAATAGTATGATGCCGCCAGACCCAAAAGACGACCTCGCCAACGAGTGGCTCAACGGCTTTTTAGACAAGTTACGCTTCGAGCAAGATTACTACATTTACCCCGGCTCATCAGAGCCACTTCTCGATAATGACGGTAAAAATATCGGTATCTCAATTAAGCGCCCAGATATACGGCTATATAGCACTGGCGTAACTAAGCTCTATGAAATGATTGTTGAGGGTAAAGAGTTACCAGTTGTTGAGTATACCAAGGCTGAGGAAGAGGCTTTTGATGAGAATATGCGCTCTAAATTCCCTGATGTCTTTAGAGACGAGACCGATAGCGATGATGAGCTGGCTGAGTAATGTATAGCTTCCCACCGATGAGCCTATATGAGCGACTTAGTACGCCCCAGATGTTACGTAAGTACCCCGGTTCGCCGAGCTGGTCTTATGACGGTCAATTTATATGGATCGTGACTGATTAGTGACATGAACCAGCAAATGCTTAAAAATATCTATGAGGCTCTTGGTAGCTCACCATTTAGGTATCATGGCAAGCTGATGTTCGTATCGCTCAACTCTGAGACTGGCGAGTACAAGATGTTCGCTAAATATCTATAGCTTGACGATTCCAAGCCACTAAGCCCTCAGCCAATCGGTGAGCAACTCTAGGTGGCTCGTTGCTTGGTACATCATGCTCAAGTAAAGAGCCTAAGCCCTCATCATGGTCAACGAGACTCGGCATAGTGTAATAAATCGGTATTATGTTACGTTGATAAAACATACCTATTCGAACGTCATACGGCGTGGTCGCCCAGCGCTTCTCGCTCACCATTTCTAACATAGGCTCTATATGGTCGCTCGGCATGACAACACCGACACCCCAAGTCAGCATATTGTGTTTAAGCCAAGTGGCGTGATAGCACTTAGCTACAGCCTCTTTAACGCGCCGACCAAGTGGCTTAGCCTGACCGACATATAGGCTAATCATCGTCTTAGCGGTTGGCAGGGCTTTAATAGCGCCCTCGATATTCTCATAAAAGTTAGGTGTCAATATAGCGTCATCTTGTAAGACTAAATGCCAGTCGCCTCGACCTATACCGCGTTCCCAAGCCCTAGAGCCAGTATCCCACTCAGAGTTGAGCCGGTCCCATGTAATCGTTACGTCCATAAAAGAGTATCGCTTGAGCTGTTTGGCGAGCGCCTCGGCTTGAGCCTTGCGCTTAGGGTGAGCCATCACAGTCGCGGTTATAGTCATTGTTATAGTATAATATGCCTACATATCAAAGACCTAGAAATGGAGTATACAATGTCTAACAGATGGCTTGATAGCACAGTCAGAGCGTATAAGTTTTATTACGGTGAGCCAACCCAGCCTATAGTCTATGAGGTTGGCAGTCGAGACGGTAAGGACGGCGTTGAGCTAGCTGAGCGCATAGCTGACTTACCGCTTAGCGAGATTAACCCTAACCATATAGTATTGTTTGAGCCTAACCCACCACAGGCTGAGAAGATACGTAAAGCCTACCCAGATTGTATTGTCTATGAGTTAGCGGCGAGCGATAAGAACGGATCAGCCGACTTTTTAGCTATTGACGGTGGCGACAATATAGCCGTCACAGGTAGCTCGACAATGGACTTAAAGCGCCGTAACTTTAAGCCCGGCGCTAAGAACGTGATTACAGTACAGACTAAGCGCCTCGACCAAATCATAGCCGAGCTTGAGCATATCTTTATTGACGTTATGAAAATTGACGCTGAGGGCTATACATACGAGATACTGCAGGGTCTCGGTGACCGGCTTAAAGACATTAAAGTATTACACCTAGAGACCGAGCTAGGCGATGGCACTCACCCAGTCACCAATAAGACCAGCCGTCAGGTGTTTAATTACATGAGAGACGCTGGCTTTTTATGTTACGCGCTAGAGTACGAATGGGGCGGCATTGAGGATCAGGTCTGGGTCAACGCTGAGGCGCTTAGATGCTAGACGGTGTCTTTAACCTACAAGATATGGCTCGTATTACCGTAATGGGCGACATTAACGACCCAGTGTACGCTTATTTCAACCCCAGCATAGCCTATGACGGCAGGGGTAAGCTCAGAATAAACATCAGGGCGTGTACGTTTAGAGTCGAGCCTAATGGCAACTATGACTATCGAGACGGTAGTAACTACTCTAAGACCAAGAACCTGTACGGTTACCTCGACCCTAAGACTCTCGCTGTCACTAAGCTAAAAGAGGTTAGCTATTGTAAGAACACGCCAGCCGAGATAGCTAAGATTAGTGGCTTAGAGGACGCTCGATTGTATTGGCGCGATGATGGTATGCACTTTATAGGCGCTCAGGTTGACACTCGCCGAGAGTATCGTTACCCAGCACAACAAGCCGAGTTCGTCTATGATGAGCCGACTAATGAGCTTAAGTACATACGTACAATGCTTGGTGAAAGCCCAGCGCGAGCCGAGAAGAACTGGTTAGCACCCGACCAGCCAAGCGACTTGTTTGAGTACAATTACTCGCCCACTCAGATTATTAAGGCTGGTAAGCTGGTCGGTGTACGATACGCTGGCTTTATACATGGCTCTAGCCAGTTACTATGGCAACCAAAGACTAAGACTTATCTCGCTGTATTACATAGTAAACACGCCAACCCACTCATAGTTGGCAGGGTATACGACAAGATGTTATACGTACATTACGTGGCTGAGTTTAATGAGCAGGGTTGCTTAATACAGTTGAGCGATCCGTTTACGTTCGGCTTACAAGACTATATCGAGTTTGTTAGTGGCGCTGTCGAACATGGCGGCGACTTACTCATGTCGCTTGGTATTGGCGATGGTCGATGGGGAATAGCCCGGCTTAATAAAGACAGGGCTATTAGTTTACTCAAGCCATACGGCGCTATAGAACGTATACCCATCAAGTCACTTACTCGCGCTCAGCATAAGTACATAACATTTCAACAGCTCGAAGCTAAGCGCTAATATATCGCCAAGAACGCCCGGTCCGTATGGCTCTAACGATACCAGTGGTAGTACCATGCGCTCTAGCTATGTCGCTAGTACGAGCGCCCTCTATGGCTAGGCGCTTGATGGATCTGACCTTACGCTCATCTAGCTTGGTCTTTTTATCGCCTCTAAATGGCTTCTTAAGTCCTAGTTTATAAGCATGAGCAAGGTTGTCACCGACTGTACACCACTCTAAATTCTCGGCTCGGTTGTCTAATTTATTGCCGTTCTTATGATTGGTTACGTACTTTTTTTTGCTATGCCCCGGTACAAAAGCTAAGGCGACAAGCCGATGGACACCTATCATCTTGATAGCCCCAGCCTTGCCCAGACCTACCTTGTAATAACCACCATTAAGATTATGTTTTAATAATTTACCATTACGTCTAACAACGCGCTTAGTGCGGCGCTCAGTAAGCACTCGCTCAAGAGACTTTACGTTGCCAAGGTCGCTGACCATGTATAAACCCTCGTATTTAGGTACGTCTATCCAGACTTCATTACTATTTATACAATCAGACATCTATATAGCAAATATAGAATATAAATGACAAAAATACAAGTCAACAGGGGGGGTGGTCGCCCTTCGTTTTGCAGAAGCCCCAATCACCTGTA
>JBBSJF010000005.1:0-21102 GCA_038257495.1 Saccharimonadales bacterium (SeqCode)
AAGTCTACGAAGCTAACGGTGCCACACTAGCCGCTAATCAAAATACCGTAGCTCCTGGACAGATTGCGACCTTCGATTTTGTGCTGACTACTCCAAGCAATCTTTCTCCTGGTACATATAATGAGGCATTTCAGTTAGTGCTAGAAGGAAGTGCGAACTGGGACTTAGGGAACATTGTTACATTCCTTCCTCGCGTGACCCTCTAAGCGTGGTGTCTACGCTAAGACTTATCTAAGAAGATAAATACGAATATTTTTGCTATAATGCAGTCTATTAATGGTCGAGCACAAACCTTTTATATCTTTAGTTATACCTTGCTATGCAGAAGCAGCAAACATAGATCCACTATACGAATCGATAGTGAAGGCTCTTTTAAAACACCCGTTAAAATATGAAATAATATTCGTAGACGATGGCAGTCCCGATGACACCCTGCTCAAACTACAAGGCTTATCTGTGCGACATAAAAATATAAAAATAATCGAATTGTCCCGTAATTTTGGCAAAGAAGCAGCCACGAGTGCTGGCATCCATGCAGCAACAGGAGATGCAATAATAATGCTCGACGCAGACGGACAGCATCCCGTGGAATTACTGCCCGACTTTATAGCTGAGTGGCGTAAGGGTGCGCAGGTGGTAGTCGGTGTGCGTAAGGAAAATAAAAACGAAGGATTTATTAAAAAGTACGGTTCTCTTTGTTTTTATAAACTATTCAATAAGTTCTCTGGGGTTAATCTCGTGCCGGGCTCAACAGACTATAGACTTATCGATAAAACAGTTCAGTCTGAGTTTAATAAGCTACGGGAGCGGGATCGTATAACTCGCGGTCTTATAGATTGGCTCGGCTATAAAAGAGAGTACATTTACTTCTCGGCAAAACCAAGACTTCAGAACGAGGCAACCTATACCTTCAAGAAATTATTCAAATTAGCCTTGGACACGTTCGTGTCTTCAAGTTTTACGCCTCTATACTTAATAAGTTATTTGGGTCTATGTATCTCTGTTTTAACGGCAATTGTTGGTTTATTCGTTATCATAGAAGATTTCCTGCTTCGGGATCCGCTCAATCTCAATATATCTGGCTCGGGCTACCTAGGGCTTTTAATTTTATTTTTAGTAGGCATCATCTTAATATCACAGGGTATGATATCGCTTTATATATCCCACATATATACCGAAACAAAAGACAGACCACTCTACGTGGTTAATAAAGAAGCTAAAAGATAAGTTTCTTGTATATAAAGTAGTTCCAGGTAACGATACAAGCTATGACGATCAGCTTTGCTATATATGCTTTTACGCCGTAAGTTATTAATATTTTTAGAACCACATAGCTGAACAATGTGTTAAATATAAACAATGTAAAAAACTTAATAAATTGTTTTAAGGCAGGTTTTTTATCTGTTTGGTTAAAAGTCCAAACTCTGTTGAGGATATACGACACCAAAAGGCCCATAGACTGACTTATAATTGTCGCTATTGCCACGTGAGCACCCACAACGTAGAACATTATTAGAAAAGTTAGGTAATCCGCAACTAATGCCAGAATGCCGGTAAGAGCATACTTTAAGAACCTTGTAGAAACCATACTCTTTAATGGGAGCGGTGTGTTATCTTTTAATTTTTGGCGTAATGTCATAGTTATAAATATTCAGAACTTCCCCCATGGGCAGTGGGATCGTTTTTTCGGGAGTTCCTAGCAAAGTTAAAAGATCCTCCGGTTTACAGTCGTATGGTCGGAGTGAATCATAAATATAAAAACTTTTATCGCTAGCTCTATTGAGGTTCGCTTTTTCGGTCAGAACCGGCGAAAAGTACATTTGCTTGTCTTGCAAGCTGCACTCGCTGCTAATGACATGTACATTAAAATTTGACGAATACGTCAGTGTCGCGGAGCGTGAATAAGGGGCATAACCTTTAGTTAAGTTATTTTCTGTTATTACTTGTAGCGGTACAGCATCTATGGCATTTACCCTTGCATGTCTATTTTGTATTACCGCCCTGCCTGTTGACGCAAGAGTTTGCGTAAAAACAGCCAGCAAACACAATAAGACTACTGCGACTATCCTTAAGTTCTTTAGATAGGCTAACGCATAAACCAAGCCTAAAATTTCAATTGGGACCAACAATATGAGAAACCTTCCAGAAAGGCTATTGGTACCGATCGAAAAGTCAGTACCTACTAAAAAAACAACTATTGTAAATACTGCTAAAAATGCGATTAAACCACTGGATGGAACAGATTTATATTTTTTAGCCATTGTTATAATTCCATATATAGAAATCATTAATAAGCATATAAACAAAAAAGCTTTTAAGGTACCCGTACTGGCATATTTGTTTCCCCAGAAATTTACACCAAATATATTGATCGCATTATTAAAAAAGACCTTAAGATTAACTATGAATACGTCAAAAGTAGCGAACTTACTATTATGTATAATATACTTAATAGGTAATACCACGCTTAGAATGTATGCAAGCGCTTTACTTAAGACGATCGATAACAAGGTCATTACTAATAAACTTCTTATTTTTACGTCATGCGATTTGTTGCAAAATATTAAATAGCCACAGCAAAAAAGCGCCGTAGGAATGGCAAATAAATAAAGAAATAGGGGATCATTGGCAAATAAAACTGCCGATAGCAAAACTAACCCAGACGTTTTAAGCCTTTTATGGGTCTTATAAGCATTTTTAAATACAAAATATCTATATAGTTCTACCAGTATTAATAAAAACAAACCAATTTCTATATTTCTTGAGTTTGGAAACTGAAAGACAAAAAAAGTCGTCGTGGGTACTGCCGCAAGAAACATGCTCGACGCCATTAATGCAAGCTTTCTTCTTTTTTCGCTCACATTAAGACTCTTTAAAAACCGCTGTATAGATATCAGTACAAGCAATAATGTAATAGCTAAAATGACCTCTGAGGTTATAAACAATTTCTTTACTGACGAAACTGGCAAATTATTTGAGACTATATAAAGCGGAAACTTCATAAACCAACTGTCTTCACCCATCATAGCGCTCTCTCTATAGCCTTCCTGCCAATCGTGTAGTATCACCTGTTGGGCTATGGCATCGCTTGTATAAGTGCTAGGGAGGTTAATGCTACGATACTGTAAGTCGAGCAGCCTAAACGACCACACGATCATTACTATCGCAAAGCATACAAGCAAAAGATATCTTTGTAAAAATACCAATACACCATTACGTAAAAAATTGTCGATTCTTTTTTTCATTTTCGCAGTACCTTTTTAACAAGACCTTTCAACAGATTCTTGGCTCTTTGGCTTTCTTGGTACTGCTTATGTAGTACGTTATATCTATTATTTAATTCCTTATAGGCTTGGTCTTGTGTAACAATACTGGCTTTTAAAGAAGATATAGCATTTTCATAATTTTTTGTAATGATATCGAACTCTTCTTTTACGGTCCACTTTATAAGCTGAGGACCCGTTAAGAATTGGTTCGGATACGAGAAAGTTTTTAGTCTATCCATACTTTCATGCCGTAAGTAATACACGTTTAAGCCATCGTGAAACACTTCTGTATATTTTTGTTTGGCTAAGTACGGTCGCCAGTCGTTTTTTATATGGTCTGCCTCTATACATATAAGTTCCGGGCGGTACTTTGTCCAATCGTTACCTTTTAAAACTTCATATTCCACGCCTTCTACATCCACTTTCATAAAATGAATATGTTCTATTTTGTGCTTCGTAAGTACGTCGTTCAGCGTACTTACTTTTACCTGATATTCTTGAAATTCAGATACGTTATCATTAAGTCTATTGCTATGCTCGTTTTGCATTAGCTCAGAGAACGTAGACAAACCGTGCCCTTTATATTCTCTAAATTTTAGCGTACCGTCTTTGTCTGCTATACCGATATTGAGGTTAATATCTCTGGGTCTTTTTGCCTTCAGTAAATTGTATTTAGATTTAAGTGGCTCGACATTAATACCCTGCCAGCCTTTGGTATAGAAGATTTTTGTAACGGAATCAAGATTGGGGTCATTAGCTCCAATATCAACATAAAAACCTTTTTTTACATTTGGAAAGAATGCATCTATCAGATAATCTTCTCTGTTTTGGGCGTAACTGATCTTGAATGACATGTCTTAATGTACCAATTACTTAAATCTTAGTAGTAATATTGCTTTGCTTGCAATTATTTTATCCATTGAGCACTCTTTTTGAAAGGACAATTACTTCAGCACCTACCCTGCCTTCAAACAATGCATTGTAGTTTTTATTTGTAACATCTGTAAGTAATCCCTGGTGATCAATCGTATAAATAAAGGAGAAATCTGTTTTGATTTGATTGAAGAATTTTAGAGGATTCTCATAACTTTCTTTTGTAAACTCCAAGAACACAACAAGCTTAGGGCTATTTTTTATAATTTTCTTCATCCCGGCGTAAGCTTTTTCTTCATAACCTTCTATATCAAGCTTAACAAGATCAACAGCTTTAATGTCATTGTTTGCGCAATATTCATCTACCGAGATAGTGTCAACCTTTAGCTTCTCTGCTTGCACAAGCGGCATTTTTCCTCCTAAGTACGTCTCTAGTTGACCAAGCGTATTTAGAGACGAGCATCCGATAAAATCTTTCAATATTGTCAGTTCTGCAGTTCCTTTTTTCTCTGCAATACCTACGTTCTCTACTTTACATTTAGAGTGATATCCGTTTACAGAAAGGCTTCTTTCAAGATATGGGATTATGTTTGCGTTTGCCTCGAAAAGATAGACTTTAGTATCTTCAGATTGGCCAAGCTGGGCTGAAAGCAAACCATAATAGCCGTAGTTTGCACCAATATCTAATATCGTTGTACAATCTTTTGAGACTATACGCCAAGCATACGTCATGCTGTTTTCCCATATACCATCCAACGCAAGGTGGGGCACCACTGCTATATCCCGAGGGTCTAAATACATCTTTATACCAGTAAATATCTTTGCGATCACCAGTTCTTCAGAAACAGACATAAAACTAGACTTATAGGATGCCCCCTCTTCTAACCGAGAAAGCCTTGCATTGACCTCATCGATCCTCACTGACTGTTCATCCAATTTGGCCAAGGTCAGACTAAAGGCACCATTAAGTAAATTTCTTACCTTAGATTTAATTAATTTCATTATTTGCCTTTCCTATTTACTGCAACCGCAATGGGCGGCAAGATCGCCGTAGTCGATCGTTCTTTTCGTTTGATCCGGAAAGTTGCAGCATCGGCATACCAATCAAAAGTTAAACTTACGGGATCTGCAAGAGATAAAGTAATAAAGTACTTTCCGTCATTAAATATATTCTGGATTCTCCATTCCACCCTTATCTTTTCACCTGATTTGACATTTGCTATATCTTTTACATTTATAAGCCTATTATTAACTGCCGTAAGTTCCGTTCCATCACTTGAGGCTATATGAATCCCATATAATACTTTTTCTACATCAATCTTTGCGACTATGTCGACTTTAACAATGATCTCGTTTTCGGAAACTTTAACAGTAGGTACTTCATACTTTAGTCCGTGAGTGCCGCGCCGCTCGCCGCCACCTCCAGTTCCTTCAACCGACTCACTTACGTCACCCAAGAATAAGTCAGAGTAATGGTTTGCGACTTCTCTCGGTTGACCTATCGATATAACCTTGCCGTCTTCGATGAGCATAGCATTATCACAGAACTCCACGATTGCCGCCATATCATGAGTAACCAAAACCACCGTTTTGTTTTGTTTTTTTAATGACTTAAAGTAGTCAAAACATTTTCTCTGGAAATCGGCATCGCCAACAGCAAGCACCTCATCAATGAGTAAAATGTCCGACTGGGCAAGTCTTGTAGCTACAGAAAATGCCAGCCTTACCTGCATGCCAGATGAATAATTCTTAAGCTTCTTATCGATATATTTTTCTAGTTCTGCAAATCCAACAATATCATCAAACTTTTCATCAACTTCTTTACGAGAGAAACCCAGTAATGCACCATTCAGGTATATATTTGCTCGCCCACTTAGTTGACCATTAAACCCGACGCCGAGTTCGATAAATGGCACTATCCTGCCTTCTGTAAAAACTTTTCCTGAGGTAGGAGTATATATATCAGCCAGTATTTTTAGTAAGGTGCTTTTACCACTGCCATTTCTCCCAACGATACCAAAAAACTCACCTTTTGGTACTTCAAAACTAATACCGTCTAGTACCTTTTGTTTTTCGTTGGTAGTTTTCTGTAAAGATTTAAAGACTTCCGTAAATATAGACTTAACGGTGGTAACTTTCTCGTGGGGCAAGTTAAAAGTCTTATGAAGGTCCTTAACTACGATCGCTTTTGACTCTTCCATTTTATATATATTCCGCAAAGTATTTAGATCTTTTCCTAAAGTACCATATTCCTACCACAAGGGTAAGTATTGTGATCGATATAGGTACTATTCTAATATAACCATTACTAATTATATCGCCATAGCCAGACGTTTGAGGAGTAACTAAAACTAGGCGCAGGTCTTGCAATATCTGAGCGATCGGATTCAGCATCAGAACTTGGGCAAAACGCTTAGAAAAATTCTCAACCACAAATTCTAGTGGATACAGTATAGGTGTTGCGTAAAATAAGGCCTGTACTATAACTTCCCATATATAGTTTAGATCCCTAAGACGAACATACAAGGAACCAAATATAAGGCCTAACCCCAAAGTGAATATTAAAAGTTCTGCTATGAGCAGCGGAACTACCAGTATAGCCCACGGCGATAAGCTAGTTCCGAATAAGAGCATGAATACTGCAACGATGACAAAATTTATGGAAAGATTAATAAGCGCGGAGGTAATCTTTGAAACTATAACGATATATTTGGGAAAGCTTATTTTTCTCATTAAATCCCCTTTTTCTACTATCCCGGCTAAACACGTTGAGCTAGCTTCAGTAAAGTAATTCCATATTACTAAACCCATGAGTAGATATACGGGATAATGGGGTATAGCATCTCCAACTTGGAAGACTTTCGCGAAAACAATGTACAAGATTGTAAAGAGGGCGAGCGGACGCAAAACCGACCATAAATAACCCAGAAAGGAGTCATGGTATCTTAGCTTAAAGTCTGTGATCGTGATCTCACGTATCAATATAAGAGCCGATCGGAATCGGTTACTAACTTTTTGACTCATATATGGAGTTTATCACAAGAGTAGGGCGATCGTGGGTCTTCTGATAAACTATAAATTACAAATTATGAAAGTATTGCACATAAGCACCCACAACGAGAACTGCGGTATCGGTAGATACCAAGAAATGTACTTAAAAAGTATGAAAGAGCACAACACAAACGTGCAAAACGACTTTTTCCCTTATTCGCCTAATTTTATCGTAAAGCAAAAAGGACCCGCTCTCGAAAAAATACTTCAGGAGTTTGATAGCACTATCAAAGACTATGATTTGGTACATATCCAGCACGAATTTTCTTTCTTTAAAAGTATACATATTAAAAAAATAGTCGATGTGATAGAGAAAAGCGGCAAAAAATTGATCAGCACCGTACACTCCAAACCCAACCTACAGCCTAACCTCGGCTTTATGTACACCCCGAAAGGTTTTGCTAGAAAAGTGAAGACGAAGGTCTTAAATAATATATTCCTGGAATCCATCCTGCCCCTTAAAAGATCTGACTTAGTTATTGTTCATAATAAATTTACAAAAGATGAGCTAGTAAAGATCGGTTTTGATGAAAAAAAGATTATTATAAAGCCCATACCAGTACCCGTAACTGATATATTTTTGGATCAATACCGCAGCGAGATAGATGACATAAATAAAAAAATTAATCGTAAGAATGAAGATATTATTGTTGCTACCAACGGTTACGTTAATATCGTCAAAGGTACATTACACGCCGTTAAAGCGATGATGCTTCTACCAGATAATTATAAACTTATAATTATAGGTGGCGTGCATCCAGGGGCGCAAAACGACGCTTTCTTGGACAAGATAAGTGATTATATCATCGAGAATGGCTTAAAAGGTCGGGTGCATATAACGGGTTTTATCGAGGATGACTTACTGCTTAATACATATATTGCAAATGCAGATATTATGATTTACCCATACTTAAGAGAATATGCTTCGTCTTCAGCTGCACTTAATAATGCATTCGCGGCAGCAAAACCTATCGTAGCTTTTCCAGCAGCTGCCTTTAAAGAAATCAACGAAACCAGCCCCTATATGCGACTATGCGATTCATTTAGCTATTACGACCTAGCAAGAGAAATTGGAAAATTAGATAAAAAAGCTATTAAAGAATGGTCGGTGATTTCTGATACTTACAAATCCAGTAACTCCTATTCCAAGCTCGCTTCGGAATTATTGGAAATCTACAGTCTACAACTTACCAAATAGATTTTCTAAGATTTGATATCTATATTTTTAATTATTTTAAGTAGCTGGTCTGCTGATCGATCCCATGAAAATTTTTTGCTCCAAGCCAGGCCTTTTCGTTTAATCCGAGCGGTGTCTGCCAAGTCTAGACGTAGTATCGTGCTTAAGGCGCTGGTAATAGAATCTTCCGAGTAAGGATCGAAGTACACGGCATTATTGCCTATTATTTCTTTATGAACTGGAATATCCGAAGCAGCCACTAACGTACCCGCAGCCAAAGCTTCTAGAGGAGGCATACTAAATCCCTCGTGAATGGAGGGTTGCACCAAAGCTATAGCACCAGAGACTAATACGCGTAGATCGTTGTCGTTTACATATTTATCTGGGTGCACTATGCGTATTCCCTGTGTACGGTGCAAGTTTATCGCCCGCAAAGTCTCTTCATTCAGCCAGCCGTTGCCACCTACTAAAACCAGAGACACTTTACCGTTAATAGCTTCGGGTAATTGACTAAAGGCTCCGACTAACCTCGTTAAATTCTTTCTTGGCTCAATATTACCTACGTAAATAAAATATGGTCTGTCTATCTCGTATTCGTGGGTCGTAAGGTCTTTTTGTCTTGTAGTAACCTCGTTATAAAGACTATGGTCTACACCGTTATAGACTACCCCGACACGTTCTGACGAAAGTTTATAAAATGTACATATTTCACGCTTAGATTGTTCTGATACCGTTAGGATAATATTGGTTCTCTTCATAAAATACGGGACATTTTTTTTAAGAAAATCCCTGTTAGGCGGACTTACAAACTCCGGAAAAAGTTCGTAACAAATATCGTGTATAAAAGTCAGCGAAGAGGACTTAGATGAAAGCGGCCAATTCTTGAAGTTACCAAAAAGGTATATGCCTTCTCCTATTAACCAATCTACTCTAGGCAAAAGATGGAATTTTATTAACCCATTTAGCACCTTCATACGTAAAGGCATCCCTTTTCTCGAAGCATTTCTTAACAATGGCCATTTATCTAGCTTAGCTAATGCACGCCTGGGAGCCACTAGCACTATATCGTATGGGATATCTTGTTTGTGGACTAAAGCGCTTACTAGACCGGCGAGAGAATGACCCACCCCGCTAGGTCTAGGCTCTACGAGAGGGATAGATTCCACATATAGCTTCTTCATACTTGTTACCTTAGTTTAGTTAGATCTATCTAAAATCCAAAACATATTTTACGATCATGGGTTAGAATGAGTGAATGAAAAGCATTCTAGTAACGGGTATCAATGGTTTTGTGGGTAAGCATCTTACAAGAGAGCTTGTTGCTCGTGGATGCACTGTTTATGGAGCAGACCGAGCGCCCGAGGCTCACAAAGAAATATCCGATTTGTTAAAAGGATATATGGTCGCAGACCTTGTAAATGAAGAAGAGGTTGCAAAACTACCACTATCTACCTTTGACGGGGTTATAAACCTGGCAGGCCTTGCTAACGTAGGAGCGTCTTTTGATAATCCGGAGCTATATAACTATATAAACACGGCGGTTTTGAGCGTAATAGGCAGCCAGTATTTTGAAGCAAAACCAGACGGCAGAATTATTGCCATCAGCACGGGAGCTGTATACGATAACGACCAGCCCTTGCCGTTGAGAGAAGACTCTATGTTGGTCGAATCTGGGTCTCCTTATGCCCTTAGTAAGATTTCTATGGAACAAGCTGCTGCTAAGCTCTACGGCGTCGGCAGGCAGTGCATTATTGCACGGCCTTTTAACCATTTTGGTCCTGGGCAGGCTCCTGGTTTTTTAATTCCCGATCTTTATCAGAGAATCACGGAAGCTACTGCAAAAAAGACGACGCTTAAAGTAGGGAATCTAGATACAAAAAGAGATTACACAGACGTACGGGATGTGGTGTGCGCTTATGCCGATCTAGTCTTGGCAAAAGAATTATTCTACCCCATCTACAATATTTGCAGCGGCATTAGCCGGTCGGGAGAAGATGTTCTGTCTGCCCTCCTATCGGAGACAGAAGCAGGAACTAACTTGGAGATCGAGACAGACCCTGCTCTTATCCGCCCCAACGACCCGCCAGATCTGTATGGAGACAACTCTAGGCTAAAAGCAATGGGCTGGGAGCCGCAGATCCCTTTCGAGCAATCCATCAAAGACTTTGTATCTAGTATGGGTTAAATGCCTTTGGCTTTCTCAAAACCTAGGTCGTATTGCACCATCATTTTTACCAAACCAGGGAAATCTACTTGGCGTTTCCAGCCTAGCACCTTCTCGGCTCTGGCAGGATTGCCAAGTAGTATATCTACTTCTGCGGGGCGTAGGAATGCAGGGTTTTTCTTTACATAGGGCTTCCAGTCGTCGATACCCACTTCTTTAAAAGCTAAGTCTAAAAATTCGCCTATAGAGTGCGTCTCGCCTGTTGCCAAGACATAGTCGCCTGGCTCGTCTTGCTGAAGCATGCGCCACATACCTTCTACGTAGTCGCCTGCGTAACCCCAGTCTCTTTTTGGATCGAGGTCGCCAAGCTCTATATGGTCTTGTTTACCGAGGTGAATGCGGGCTACGGCGTTGCTGATCTTGCGAGTAACAAACTCTATGCCTCTACGTGGACCTTCGTGGTTAAAAAGTATTCCACAGCTTGCATGTATGCCGTAGCTTTCACGGTAATTTCTAGTTATCCAGTGTCCATACAATTTTGCTACTCCATACGGGCTACGCGGATGAAACAGCGCATCTTCGTCATAGCCTTTGCCAGGACGGTTATAGTCTAAGCCACCAAACATTTCGGATGTTGAAGCTTGGTAAAACCGCACTGTCTTGTCGCCTCCACTAAGTCGAATAGCCTCGAGCATATTTAATACACCCTTTCCGGTGACATCAGCGGTAAGCTGGGGGTTTTTAAAAGAATAACCGACGTGACTGACAGCAGCGAGGTTATATACTTCGTCCGGTGCAGCAACTCCCATTGCCCTTACCAAAGAAGATTGGTCGGTTAGGTCCGCATCGATGAGATTGACGTAAGGGAATTCTTGCTCTGTTATTTGCCTGCGAGGATTTTGTTGTCCACGTATAATACCGTGTACTTCGTAACCTTTGCCGTGTAGTAATTCGGCTAAATGACCTCCGTCTTGCCCTGTAATACCCGTAATCAATGCCGTTTTTGCCATAAAGTAAATAACCCTCTCTTAAGTGAATGACTAACTCAATTATACCGTATCTTGTAGCAGTAAAATATTTTTGCTATTTATACGAGACTTACGCTGCCACTACCTCTCCCTGCACGGCTGTAGAACCAAGTGCTTTTGCCTTAATAGGTCCAAGTTCGTGTAGCTCTTGGGGTGTTATGCCTAATCTTTTAGCGTGATCCGTTTTATTTGCTGTTAGCAGACCGCCGTATGCCTCTAGGGCTTCTGGATCATCTAGACCTCTTTTGATAGTCTCGCAGAATTTAACAAAAGATATTCTAGTGCCCTCGTAGACCAATCGCAGGTCGGTTTTTTCGTCCTCGGGGGTATCAGGGAAGTACTGTTCCAACCAAGCATCTAATGCAAGTTTGGGTACCTTAGTCTCTGCTGTGCCATCGGTTAGATCAATGCATTCTTCCATACTGTCTCCTTAATTTGTACGTATTATACTCTTGGGGTTTTAGTTTTTCTACCCGACCGCATAGATATTACTATACCAGCCAGGCCCCACCAGGTGTAGGCTACGGATTCGTTGGACCATATATGCACCAGAAGGTTCGTGAAGCTTAAGCCTATTAATATACTCAACAGTACTGCTGCATACGGCGAATTTTTGCGCTGCCATAAGCGCCAAGCGATAATGGCCACAATGGCCAGAAACAAGACTACGCCGAGCACACCCACCTCTTCGGCTATCTGCAAGTAATAATTTTCGTTTAGAGTTACACCCTGTTTGTCGTTGCGGATAGATGCCAGCCCTGCTGTGCCAGGACCTGTACCAAGCGGTTCGCTTGCTATACGCCCTAGCGATTCGTTCAAAAAACGGGAACGTAGCTGGTTTGGGTCTTCCAGTGTAGTACTGGAATCGGCATGAAAGATCAGGTTCTGCACCGTATACGAATTACGAAATGCAAAAAGCCCGCATAGAAAAATTATGCCCAGACCACTACCTACCACGATAAACTTCTTATATTTTGCAAATAACAAACGCAGATTTATCTGTAAAAAAGTATACGTAAAGATGGCAACTACAAAGCCAATCCATGCGCTTCGCGAGAATGTCCAAAAAAGCGCCAGTAGAACGCCAGCAAGAGCAACATATGCATACCTTTTATTTGCGTGGTCTTTTATATAGTTAACCAGTAACAAACTAATGATAATCAGGTAAGACCCAAGCGAGTTTGGGTCTCGAACCGTAGACATTATCCGCTCCAGATCTGGCTTGTCGTCTATAAAAAATGCAGGCAACGCGCCGTTAGTACGAGAATAGCCAAAATGCGCTAGTAAGTCGTTTGGCAAAAAGAGGTATTGCAATATACCCAAGCCGGCAACAGCCAGACCACTCACTAACACTACTTTTATAGCCGACTTAAGCAAAGTAGGATAGTGGATCTGTAGCAGCGCTCCATACAATGCAAACAGCAAAAAGCGCGTGTTATAGACCAGCCCCAGTAACTCAGCATCTTTATCAGTTGGTTTAATAGCTACTAACACTATGTGCAGCAGCACGTACGCCCAGATGAGCCAAAGTAGCTTGTCCTTTAGCAACTTCTTAAACGTAGGGTGCCTATAAGATACGCCAAGCGCGAGCGCAAACCCTACTATTAACATTACATCCTTAGCCACCTTTGCCCATTCCAGCACGCCCAGCGAAGAACCTAGCCATGTAGACAAGAAAATATGGAACGGGACATAGGCAAGTAGACCTAAAAATAGGTAGTAAGATATCGTTTTTAGCCTTTGCACTGTATTAGTATACATCGTTCAAACAGACTTGACTTATGGGATCAGGGCATTACAATGTAGTTACTATGCAAACGCAAATAGTAAAAATTGGCAATTCGCAGGGTATACGTATTCCTAAAACAATACTGGCGCAAATAAACATGCACGGCAAGGTTACCCTAGAGGTACGCAAGAACAGCCTAGTGATCACCCCTAGTGATGATTTGTCTGGTCGCGAACTGGCTACTCTAAGCGAAAAGTCTTTAAGAGACTGGGATAGTCCAGAAGAGGATGAGGCGTGGGCTCATTTGCAGTAGCCGATGTATTGCTTATCCGCTTTCCTTTCTCTGACTTGAGACATACAAAGCTGAGACCAGTTTTAGTAGTGGGGCTATCCGACTTTGATAACTTAATCGTGTGCCAGATTACAAGCAAAGCCCCAGACTCCAGAACTGCCATTGAGCTTACTGCCCCTACGCTGCTAAAACAGACAGGCTTAAACCGAAAAAGTTATATTCGTGCCAATAAACTTTTTACCGCAGACCCAGGATTGATCGTTCGAAGACTTGGGAATATTGACAGCAACACTCGAGAGCTTGTATATACATTATTGCTAAAAACTTTTAAGTCATTACATAAGTCATGAAGAAGGCTATATCTAAGCATATAGTTATTGATGCCCGAATACGGAGGGCGAGTACCGGCAGGCCCGTAGATAGGTTGCTGGAATACGTACAAAAACTAGACACCACCAATAGGTACACCATTCTCTTGCAGCCCGACGACCCCTGGAAGCCCTCTAGCCGGAAGTTTAAGACGGTAGTTTGCAAATACCCCACGTTCTCTTTTAACCCCTTGCAACAGCTTACCTATGCATGGCAACTTTATAAGCTAAAGCCAGACTTAGTGCATTTTACGATGACCGGTCAGCAGCCGATCTTTTACTTTGGCAAGCAAATTACATTTACTCACGACCTAACCATGTTTAAGTACGTTCGTGCGGGCAGATTGCCAAAATGGCTGCATAAGCTTCGGATGTACGGCTACAGGCTGATATTATGGCAAGCTCATAAAAAAGCCCGCATCATACATGTGCCGTCCGAATACGTCCGCGACGCGGTTGCCAAGTTCCACCTGTTTACCAACCGCAAACTCATCGTCACACTAGAAGCAACCGAGCCTCCCCTTTCCGTAGACGAACAAAAACCGAACTACGATTTGGACGAATATATTATGTATGTAGGCAGTTCTTTTGCCCACAAGAACCTCGAGAGACTGGTAGACGCTTTTGGTTTGCTCTTAGAGCAGCACCCTGCCCTAAAGCTCGTGCTAGTGGGCAAAAAAGAATATCACGCCAAGCAGCTAAAAAAGTATATTTCGCGTAAACCCTACAGCGAATCCGTTATACAGACCGGTTTTGTACCAGACAAAGAACTAAAATGGCTCTACACCCACGCCAGGGCCTATACCTTCGCTTCGCTTAGCGAAGGCTTCGGGTTGCCACCACTAGAGGCTATGGCTCATGGCTGCCCTGTGGCAAGCAGCAACGCCTCGTGTATGCCAGAGATATTGGGCGATGCTGCCCACTATTTCGACCCGTATAATATAGAAGATATAGTTACCAAAATAGACGATGTCATTACCAATACTCGGCTACGAAACAAGCTCATAGAAAATGGTCGCCAACAAGTAAAAAAATACTCCTGGAAGCGCATGTCGGAACAAACCCTAGCTATCTATAACCAGGTATTGAGAGTATAGTTCAACGGTTGTGTTTTGTTGAACAGTGTGCTATAGTTCTACCATGAAAGTAACCGTATCAGACAAATACCAGGTCGTAATACCGCAAGAAGCTCGCAAGAAGCTCGGTATTAAGCCTGGTGAGAAAATATCTATAAAAAGCGTTAGTAGCACCTCTATTACTTTTGAGCGAGAACCAACCATGAAAGAACTGATAGAAAAGTCTGCAGGCACTATGAAGAATGCTCCATGGCACAAAGAGGGCACTGACGCAGCCGTCTGGATACGCCGAGAGCGTGACCAAGACTGGCAATAACACGTGATTGCATTTGATAGCAATATACTGATTTACATTCTAGAAAAAAACTCCGAGTTCTTCGATAAGGCCATAGCTGTATTTACAGAGATAGAGCAGGTCGGAGGAGTATGTTCTAGTCTGGTCGTTACCGAATCGTTAAAAGGCACTATCCGTTCCTTTAGCATGTTATACCCCTTGCATAACCACATGATACAGATTATTACGCTCGACATAAGGACCGCAGAACTAGCGGGCGAAATACGGATGAAATACGGACTCAAAACCCCTGATTCGATACATATTGCCACTGCCCTGCTATCAGATGCAAATATATTTATTACCAACGACCATAAACTTATTAAAATAAAGATACCGGGTTTAAATATCCGCGGTCTGTATGAGCAGCCCATTGACGACTTATCGGGTATCGAGACTACTTCTCTAGACGAAAAGTCTTTAAGTGACTGGGATGATCCAGAAGAGGCTGAGGCATGGGCTCATTTGCAGTAGCTGATGTATTGCTTACCCGCCGTCTTTACTCTGACTTGAGGCATATAAAGCTAAGCCCCCAGATAGATTGCTGGAATATTTAATCGGTTGAGAGAACGGCGATATTGACCTGATCTTGTAATACCATGAAGTCGCGGTCGAATGTTACTAGCTGCGCCTCTTGGTCGTGGGCAATACTGGCAATCCAGATATCGTGCTCTGAAAGTGCCCTACCTTTTTGGCGACAGATAAGAAGTAGTTCGACATAGACTTCGCAAAGCTTAATAGTAGAAATATACGCTACATCTACCGCTTCGTTCGCCAAAAAAAATGCTCTAATGTAAGCGTATTTTCTTTTTGCTTAGTACCTTTCTTGAAGCCGTACATAAGCTCCGCTACCACAACAACCGGAACCGTAATACTGCCCTTATGAGAGGCTAGCATCTTAATCATTGCGGGATGACCTTTTTTTAACTGGCTGTACGCAGAGATATCAAGAACCAGATTCGAGCTCATCGCACATCCGTTCTTTTTGTAGTTTTTTCTCCTTGTCTAATGCTTGCTGGACATCGTCACCTAGGCACCGCTACCAACAAACCATGAAAGGCTAGCTAAGAGTCCGGTATCACTGGCCGGCAAGATATTATTCTGTGCAGCAATGTCTTCGACGACTATCTGGTTGAGGCTTTTGCCGGTTAGAGCCGCACGCTTACGAAGGGCCCTGTCTAACTGGGGTGGTATATTTCGTATTGTATATTGCATTCATGCCTACTTTATCAATATATCTTAACTCAGATCAACTTTATGTTGATGTATCTCGTATAATTTTTAGCTAGACTCTTATCTAGAGTTACAAACTCTGTACAGCCCGAGCGCAAAGCGATAGATACCTGGAGTGCATCTTCAAAATCGTTGTCTACGCAGTGTAGTTTTGCCCACACGTAGTCTTCTGGCATAAGACCGTGCATGTAATACCCCTCGGCAATACCTTGAAGAATAGTACTGCTAATGCCCTCTTTTAGTCCAAAATAGAAAAGTAAATGCACACTGAGCATGCTTACCGATGCATTGTCTACGCTCTGCAGATACGACTCTACTCGTTGTAGGTTACCCCTGTTTAGGGATATTTCGAGCAATATGTTAGCGTCTAGGAAAACCATATTTTTCATCTAACATCTCATGGTATAGCTCTTTTATGGATTTATTTGGGTCAAGTACATTTTTGGCTGTAGCACGAGCCTGGGCGGCATATTCTAGAGAGCGCTTGATAGCCTCTTTATTACCGGGAATCATTTTTCTATCAGTGGCTGGCGAAGTTCCGCTTACCTGAGCGACGCGACGTGAACGACGAAGCACCGTATAGGTTTTGCCTTGGGCAAGTCCATCGATAAAACCGTTCAGATCGTCTCTGATCTGCTGTACGCTTATAATTTCGTCTTGTTCTGGATTCATAATAGGCATTATACTCTAATATTAGCTTTATGTAAAGCTATACCTCATGTTAAACTGAGTTTATAAATTCTTTAAATACGAATTGTTATATAAAAAGCATAAGTTGTAATAATATAGGTGCATGGTAAAAAAAGCTGGCAAAAAGCTGAAGAGTAGTAAAATAACCCCCAAAAAGATAATTGTAGCGCCCAAGAAAAGTCTGCTTATCCGCCTTAAGCTACTACCTAGAGGCAAAAAGATGCGCTATAGCGTTTATATGGTTATTGCTTTAGCCATATTGACTTATCTAGGTATTGGGCTCGTGCAAAAGATTGTGCTAGAGAAAAACAAGCGCGACCTTATGAGCCTGCAAAAAGATATAATCGCCGAGCTCGGGCAACCAATAGAGCAAAACTTTGAAAGCAGCTGCGGGTACTCGAACTCAGTGTATCGTAAAGGAAGTCGTAGTTGTGGCTCAAGTGTAAACTTAATATACAAAGTCATCGATGCTACAGATTTTATTAAAAAACAGGAGGACATCCTACCCATTCTTGATACACAAAAATATATTGATACTCGTGGAAGCGCTATAGAAGAATCTGATGTAATAGATAGTGCCGTTACTCAAAACCTTGGATCGAACAAAAAAGAAGGGATACTGTCATGTCATTCAAGCTATATCTTTTCTTCAAGCAGGCTTGAAATCAGTAAGGTCACAGATATGAATTCTAGTGATAAATATATGCATTTGCGAGTAAGCTGTTCTACTGGCTCTTTATTTCAATACTTCCCTGAAAAAAAATAACCACTATTGTTTTCAGTAACTTTTAAGTTTAGAATAACAGATATAATCTGGGGTGAAATGTGCGAAAGCTGGTGTCTTTAGTTCTGCTATTTGTTGTAGGAATATTGTTATTTACAATTTATCCAGCTCGGGCTGCTTCGCCTAGTTGGAGTGGCACTAATAAAACCCTGAGTTCCATTAACCCTATAAGCGACCCAAGCACTATTGCCGACGAAGTACCGCGGTGCACTAAAGACACGGTACCTACCCGAAATACCATGTTTTTGACCGCGCTTACCTACACCGGCTGCTTTACCCAAACAGACTATGGCTATACTGATGGCGCATACCTCAGGAGACCGGGTAGTAAGCTGGCGGGCAAACTAACAGATTACCAGGGCTTCAATAGTTTTATACCAGTACCGAACAGTAATAGGCTACTGGCTATACAAAATGTAAGTGGCGGATATGGTTATAAAATCAGTGTCTATAGCAACCCCCTGCCGTTCATGGAGACACGCCGAGTATTTGACGGACAAATAAAACATCAAATCAAGAAACCTTATGACGGTACTGTAAAAGATAAGTCTGGGGCAATACTAGCCATAGAGCCGAGGTCGATGTCTTTTTCGAGCGATGGACGCTGGATGACAGGAGTAGCCGTTGGCGCAGCTACGGTACGAATAGATCTGCAGACCCTAGAAGTAGTTCCTTATGCGCCCAAGGTCGAGTACGGACTAGGATACGATCCGATGTTGCGAACGGCAATTAGCCCAAGTGGAAGATATGCGCTTTCTTATGCAACTACAGCCAACGGACATATGCGGCTATACGACCTCAGCACATGCAAAGCAGTACCCGACAGAATAACGGCACCAGTAGTATGCGAAAGCAACGATCTCGTAGGCTTCATGAGTAGCCAAAAGAATTATGGCACTTATGTATTATCTAAAGGAATAGTGTTTACAAGTGAGTACTCCCTAAAGCTCTATCCGTACTACCGTAAAAGTGATAGCAACCTTTTATTTGGCGAATCTGAGCTACGAGCTCAAGATTATATTAAGCCTGATATAGATTATTTAGCTCTTGGTGACTCGTTTTCTTCTGGTGAAGGCGCGCGGGATTATGAGCTTTATACCGACCAAAAAGACAATAGATGCCATGTATCTAAAGCGTCTTACCCTTATTTAGTAGCTCGTGATGTTGGTGCATCAAATTTTCATTCCGTGACCTGTTCTGGTGCATTACTTGATGACGTTAATCAATTAAACGATAAGAAGTATAGTGATGAAGAGCCCCAGTCACATGGAAAAGAAAATGTTGAGATGTACAATAACGAGATATTCACTAAATTCTTACCTGGTTATCGAGGACAATTACGTTTTTTTGATTATTACACTGTGGAGAACACTAGCGTCACTATAGGCGGTAACGACATTGGTTTTGGGGATATAGTAGCTAGCTGCGTGACGAGTATCAAAGAAGATACGTGCTACAAATCTTATGAGGACCGCCTAGAGAAGCTTAATGATATAAAATCACAGTTCCAAAACCTAGCAGATACATACGCAAGGCTAAGGCAGAAAAGCAAGCGCGTATATGTACTGGCCTACCCAAAGATTACCAGCCAAAAAGCCAACTGCGCCGTAAACGTAAAACTCGACGAACAAGAACTGGAGTTTGCCGATGGCATGGTGGAATTCCTCAACAAAACTATCCGGCAAGCAGCCAAAAAAGCAGGCGTTGTGTATGTAGACACCCAGGAAGTACTGGTATCTACCGCTCTGTGTAGTGGCGCCGCGAAAGACAAAATATCGGTTAACGGGCTCACCGCTGGCTCGGATATATTTATCCCAGGCGTTGGCCCTATAGGCAACGAAAGCTACCACCCTAATAGTATTGGACACCAGTTACTAGCCAACAAACTTTCCGAAGCAACTAGCCTGCTGACTACCCCTATGCCAGAGCCAGATGGTGCAACGATAGCACCATCCACAGACAAGAATGCAATGCTCGATAAAGCCGCAAAAACAGGTAGAATCATTCGCAGTATTAAACATGCCGACAATCTGCTCATAAAAGATCGTTTAAACCTAAATGAGACTTTCGAGCTGCAACTAGACCCCTCCCAGTACAACCTAGACAATACAAAAACCTATAATGTCATTCTCTTCTCTGATCCCACCACCTTAGGTAGCTTTACCATTACCGATAATCAGTTATCGGATAATACATTTAGTGTTCCGCAGGGCATAAAGCCCGGGTACCATACGCTGCATATTCAGGGAGAGACAGTAGAGAACGAGCCAATCGATATATATCGTGGTGTATGGGTAGGTAGTACTGCTGCTGACTTTGACGGCGATACCGTGCCAGATACATCGGATAGCTGTGTGCTCATAGCTAATTCGGGGATAGATATAGACAAAGACGGCATAGATGATGCCTGTGATGAAGACATAGTCGTACCGCCACCTCCAATGGTAATAGGTATCCCGGAAGTTAACATGCCAGACGAGAGTTTACTCATAGAGAATCCAAAAGCAGACGGTACCAAGCCTAACGACCAACCTTCTGGAAGTAATCCTGGTCTGCCAGTAACGCCTCCTGCAGAAGAGCCAACTACTACTGTCCAAGTTACGAACACCACCCCTGCTCCTGTTCGGGTAGTTCGAAATCGTCTCGTTACCACTCCACCCCAATCAACGCCAGATGCACCTCCCGCCACAGCAGAAGTTTCCGGGGTATCTACGTTTGCAAACACGCCCGGGGTTGCTGAAGATAAATCAATTACAGAATTAGCCACTCCTAAAACAAGCGCCGAGCAATTTCCCTTTTGGCTGCTAGCGCTACCATCTATCCCAGCATTTTTCGCCCTTGTTTTATTCTTAAAGAAAAAACAGGTATTTTAAAAGTTGTGTCTATTTAATCTTTTGGCTTAAGACCTAATAATGGTGCTTTCTCCCATCTATTCCTTCAGAGATGAGACTACAGAGGATTTTAAAGATTCGGTTTCGCGTACAGCCCCGATGGGCTTTCAGCTTGTATTTCCAGACGCCGAATCTGCCGTCTAGGG
>JBBSJF010000006.1:0-20072 GCA_038257495.1 Saccharimonadales bacterium (SeqCode)
CATATGGAACTCAGTCCAGCGGGGCTGGCGCTTGCCTACAGACTGCGTAACGTCGCCTTTATCTGTAGCGATAAGATCAATCTGCCCATATAGTGCGTCGGATTTGTATACCCCTTGCTCTTGTTCATGTATGTTCCAGTAGCTCATCAGGCGAAAGCGCCGAAAGCTGAGGTCTTCGAGCGCCCCCTGTAATACGGCGTACTTATTTATCCCTAGCTCACTACAGCGGTGCAAAGAAAAGCTAACTCCCAGCTCACTTCTAGTCTTCATGCAAACAGCATACCAGAATGAGCTTGAGAAGAATGTATCATAGTATCTATGCAGGGGAGTGCCATTAGCCGAGCGGATGCGACCACAAGGCGCCAAATGGGAGGCAAACTATAAGCACCCGAAAGGTTTTTTGCCACCCGAACTAGGAAACTTAAACCTTTATAGTAAAGAAGAGGCTTAGAGGGTATTGGATTTGAGAAATGGGAGCTTAATGGGCTCTAGGCGCATGGAGGATGGAGTCGTGTCTGGCTTAGTTGTAATAGTGTTTTTAGGTTGATCAACCTCAATATTCTTTACAGCTTTAGACATGAATGTTGTTCCAAAAATACTCAAGTTTGCCAACCGATAGTCCGGTCCCATTATATTAGCATCAGCTGCATTTAAGTAAACAAGCGCACTAAAACCATGTAGCTGATACGAGCTCAAAGCCTCGGTAATAAGAGTATTTTGATAGACAGGATCGGCTGCACCTGCGCCATATTCGGCAATCCATACGGGCTTACCTATAGTTAGCAAACGTTTTCGTTGTTCTATCATAAAGTCGAAATTAGGTTTTTCGTACGGATACCAATATTTATCGTATAAGACGGTAGTACCTATTACGTCTACGTATGTATCTCCAGGATAATAGTCGCTTGCGCCCGCATTACCTGCAGGAGACCATACCCACCTAGACTGAGTGCCGCCGTGAGATCTAATATAATCTACTACGTGTTTATAGGCGGGATTATAAAGTTCTGGGCTTTGTCCTGCCCATGGATACAAATTTGCAAGTTCCATTTCGTGTGCGAATCTTATGTATACAGGTTGGTTTGAAGATTCGATAACAGAAGCTATCTCAGCTAGGCGGTTATCATAGACTCCATTGGCAATATCTCTAAGAAGCGCTTGCCCATCGTCAACTCCTCTAGGCTCGATAGTTATGAGAGGGGTGTTGCCTTTTCGCTCAGTAATGAGTATTTGTTCTGCTAGTTTTTCATAATCACGCCAATCTACAAAGGAATGTCTTATATACGGCTCACTGGATTGTACTTCTGAGTTTGGCGAGTAGATTCCCAGACGAGGTAAAGCGATTTCTGGATTGTGAATAAGGGCAATGCGCTGTTTGTTCGTAAGCTTTTCGGCAGTATACATGGTACCCGAACTTGATAGAGTATTAGGTTCTTGGTAAAGAGCGTTTGCAATCTGGTTTGTAGAAACCGAGGATGATGTGAGAGAGGTCGCAAATAGCATAAATACACTTACGGATGCGAGTACTGGTTTTAGCCATACCCTACGTATATTTGATATACCGATGCGTGCCTTGCGTAACCTGATGTTAATGTCTAACAGGCATACGCTTATCATAAATGATGCATTCGTAAAAGCAAAAACCTCTTGGCTTACCAGTATTCTTTCTTTATATTTTATTGATGCGAAAATTACCGCAACAATACTTATAAATGCAAGCACAAGGAATGGGCGGTATACGTGTACACTAGGTACGTCTTTAAGATACTTATCACCTTTAGGGGTGATCATGTAGGGCTTCTTAATTTGTAGAGCTGCGCTTATTACTGCCAATAAAACTACGGGCCACCTAACTACGTGGAGTAGCATGCCCCTCCATGTTAGTAAAATATTATTTGGCTGCATGACTGGCCTACCCGCCCACCAAACTAGGAAAGAACATGCGAAGAGGGGCAAGAAATGTTTTACAAAATCATTACCTTGCATGTTTGCCACTTCTCTGCCTAAAACTAGAGCAATCACTGGTATTAGAAAAGTAACAAGATATGATAAGGACCATAGCGGATACCAGGTTTGGGCAAATAAAAATTGCCACTTCTTTCTCCATGGCATAGCTCCTATTAATTTAGGCGAATGTTGAGTGAGTACCTGAAACATACTGTATGCCCATGCAAACTGTTGTCCAAGATATGTTTCTAAAGTTTCGGGACCATCGCCTTCTGCTATGATCTCGGGCACAAAAACACCTGTATATCCACGGTTGGCCAGCATAACAGTATCTAAATGATCTTCTGCCCTTGTAGGCTGGAAGCCTCCAATTTGTCTAATGGCGCTCGTCCTATATGTACAATGAGATCCGATTATAAATGGTGTACTACTGTGTCCATAAAAACCCATTTGTAGAGGGCCTTGTAAGACCAGTTCTTGCTCCGAAGAACCTCTGGCTGTCCATGAGGTTTGATTTTTGTATACCGATGGTGCCTGTACCCACGCTACATTGGGATCACGGAAATGACCTAGAGTTTTATCAAGATAATTTTCTTTGGCGGTATGATCTATATCAAACTGAACAAAGTACTCGTATTTACGACGCTTCGTAAAGTCTAGCCATGCGTTTACATTGCCTGCCTTAGTTTTTCTCTTAAATGGTGCAGTTTCCTGGTTATATTTTGCTATATCCTTACGGCTAAAGTGTTTTACGCCATACTTTTTGGCCAGTTTCTGAATGGCAATACTGTTACCCTCATCAAGAATCCAACTGTCATGGGGATACGTGATGTTGGACATAGCCTTTAACTGCTGTTCCACGATATCAATTGATTCTTTCGAAGGGACACACAAGCTAATAACGGCTACCTTGGCATTCTTTACAGCGCGTCTTTTAGCTGGAAATTTAATTTTAAACAGGAAATACAGGTATACAGTCGGCAGTAAGGCGAATTCATACAACATAGCGCATGTTAAAGGAATAAAAAGCGGAGCGTAGCCGATACGGTCGCTATTAATCCACCATCCCCACATCCATAAAAGGCAGGCAATCCAGATTGGTAATACAATAAGCGCACGTCGCGTAGAGGGCAGCGTACGCCCTCCACGTCGAAACATAGTATATATAGTACACTAAAAAGGAAAATAAAGCAATAACAGTATTTAGTTAATAAATAGATAAAACAAACATTGGTATAACAGGTATCGCAAGCGTAAAGACAATAAGGTATCCAAGGCTATCTTTTAATATACCCCTAGCTTTCAGATGATACCCTTTTATCCTCATCAATTAATAGTTTATGTTAACAATGCAGATTTACATAATCTTTCAATCAGGAAGAATGCACTCTAGATGTAGATCTTAAACTCTATGGTCATTGTTATTTTTACTATATTTTATTTTTCCCTGATGGAATAGTTAAAATGTGATATTTCTCATAGCCTAAGTAAAATCGTGGTGTTAAATTCAGGAACGTTACAGGTAAAAATGTCGAAAGGGTGTGTCTGGGGAATTATTTACTATAAGGGAGGTGTAATGTGAAAAAAATGCTTACCAAATTAATGGCATCGATAGGAATATCACTGCTACTCGTTAGTACTACCGCAACAAAAACATTTGCACAAACATCTGGTGATGACCTCAGACAAGAAGCAAGAAGTAGCGTCCAAACAGAAGTCGAAGCACAGGTACAATCAGCGGCTGCTGTTACTATTAGTCCTACTTCGGCTAGGCCCGAAGTAGAAAGATCCCGCGTTATATCCGATCCTGGACCGATAGTAGCTACTCAGACGATTAGTTCTACTATTACAAATGCAATAGGTACTGAACGTGCACATTTGCATGAGGATGCCAGAGCTAATATTAGAGTCAATGTACCTCTAGACTGTGAGTGTAAGTGCGATGAAGAGTTGCATCCCGTTACTCCTGCTCCCGGTACGACAACCCCACCTGTCCAACCTGGTTCCGGAGCAGGTACACCAGTTCAGCCTGCTAGTATAGTTGTACCCGCGCTTAACAGCTTAGTGGCACCGGTACCTGTAAATAATGCAGTCACTACTACTCCGTCTTCTCTACCTTACACTGGAGGAACTGCACCGAGTTTAGCCGTACCTATACTTTTCGCTCTTGGCTTATTCGGTCTACTTAGCCTTCGAAAGAAAATGTATGAAAAACTTACCTATACTGCGCTTCGTGTGAGCTTACTAAGCCCGGCTACAGTATTTGAAAAAATTAAACTTAGTGCTGCTGGTGCAGCCCTAACCATAGTTCCCTTGCTACAACTTACTCCAAGAGCAGCATATGCAGAACCTGCGAAGCCGTTGGTGTCTGCGAGCGTACAGGTTGCTGCCACCACTGCAATACAAGGTAAGCCGGTTCGTGTAGAGATACCAAGTCAAAATGTCGACGTGTCGGTAGTCAGTGGTGGCTATAGCGCCGAAACTGACTCTTGGTCTATCGCGGATAATACTGCGAACTTCGATACATCTAGTTCTGAACTTAACTCTACTTCTGGTAAGACACTATTGTATGGTCACAACAAAGATAACGTATTGGCTAAGGCTAAGAACTTGTCTGCAGGCGATGTTGTAAGGGTCTACACAGATAACGGTCATGTGTTCGAGTACGTATACCAATCTTCCGAGATAGTACTACCTACTGATACAACTGTACTTAGCCAACTAGATGGTGCACCTGGTCTAAAACTTCTTACATGCGACGGCCTATGGTCTCAAAATCGACGGATAATGTCATTCGAACTTAAGCAAGTACTGTAATAAAAGGAGAAATAATATATATGCAGCAAAAAGTCTTTACCCACATGCGCAGAGTTTCAAAAATACATAAAACATAACCTGTAAAGAGCAAACCCTAGTGTTTGCTCGATCGGACAAGATAGCCGTCGTGAGCCTGTCTTGTTCGATCGGGTAACCACCCCCGAAACCACAATATAATTAATTTAGAAAGGAGTAACTATGAAGAAGTTACTTAGATCATTAGCAGCAACAACGGCTTTGTTAGGCGCAAGCTTAACTCCAGGACTTGCTGGTGCAGCAACAAACGCCACAATTGGCACTACAGGATCAGGATCAACTAACACTGTTGTCTCCCGAGATAGTAGAATGCTAGACATTAGAAATACTAACACTGTGCGAGCAACAGTTAACAACCCGCAAACAGCTGTTTCCGGAGATGTAACTGTAGCAGATAATACAGTTGCCGAAGGCGGCCAGGCAGAATCAGGGGCAGCCGTAAATGACAGCTTTGTGTCTGGTACATTTACTGTAGACAACTCATCATGTTCTACTTGTAATGGCGCTGGCTCAGGTGCAGGATCTGTAGGCAATCACACTGCAACTATCGACACTACAGGCAGCAATTCTGTTAACAGGATTCGTTTTGAGTCAGATCACAATGTGACTGTTCGAAACAACAACAACCTTGAGTTGACTACTAACAACACACAGAAAGCTACGAGTGGTGCGGTTAATGTAAGAGACAACACTATCGTAGACGGTGGTGCTAGAAGTGGTGATGCAGAAAACATCAGCACAACAGTTATCGACTTCCAAGTAAGTAACTAATAGCCTTTCAAGGTTATTACCGTTTCTTTCTTAGGTAGTAGATCAATGTGGTGGAGGGGCTTATCCTCTCCACCACGACCAAGAACATCAATAGTAATACAAGGAGACTAATATGATTCAACTAAAGAAACTTATACAAAAAAGTTTTATTAGTGCCCTTGTGTTGTTACAAGTGGGAATGTTCCCAGCTGCAGCTATAGCACAAGAAGCAGGGGCTGATGCTCCAGCACCGGCCTGTCCTGTCGCGACTGGAACCACCATGCCAACCGGAGCATCTGCTAGTACATTTACGTTTAATGCTAGTACTTGCTTGTGGGAGAATGCGTATTATACGTGGAGTCCTGTTACCAAAGCCTATACGTCTATATCTGGCAACGAATATATCTATAACCCGACTAACGGACAGTGGGATCTTGTGGTTCCCCCACCGCCTCCCGCACCTACGCCTGCTGCAACTATAAATGAGGCACCGGCAGCGGATACCTCTAGTGCAAGTACAAACCCAGGAGAGGGTTCTACGAGTCAAACTACTGCTAATACGGGTGGTGCAACAGTACTAGATACTACCAATACTTCTACACTAACAAACAATACAAACCTTGATTCCCTTTCCGGCAATACAACGCAAACTGGCAACACGATTACAGGAAGTGCCGCGACTGGCAACTCGTCTGGTGCCGCAACAGTACTTAATCTTTTACAATCTTCTTTTAGCCAAAACGGGAGCGTACCGTTAACATTTACGGCCAACATAGATGGCGACGTTGTGGGCGACCTTGTAGTAGACCCTGGTAAGATCCCTCCACCACTTACGGTAACGGGCACCACTCCGAGTGACCTGCAGGTTCATGTAGAGAATGACAATACCATCAATAATAACATCGTTGTTAATGCGGCCAGTGGCGATGCAACTACGGCGGATAATACAAAATCAGGCGACACTACTACCGGTAACGCAGCGGCCATGGCTAACGTGATAAATGTAATCAATACTGCTATAACGTCAGGGCAGTCATTTATAGGTACAATTAATATAAACGGTAACCTTGATGGCGATATTTTACTTCCTCCCGGTATGCTCGACCAGCTTTTTGCCAGTAATGCTCCGCGGGTTACCGTAGATGCGGGAGCCATAGGTAGCTCCAGTTTAGTCGCTAATATAAATGATACGACGAATATTAACAATAACGTGTCGGCAACTGCAGCAAGCGGAAGCGCAACTCTGGATCAAAATACGAAGGCTGGCAGCGCAACTTCTGGAGATGCTTCTACGAATGTAACTATATTCAACCTGACTGGCAAGCAAGTAGTAGGCAAAAATGCCCTTCTAGTATTCGTAAATGTCATGGGTTCGTGGGTTGGGCTGATTATGGATGCACCCGCAGGCACTACTGCTGCAGCCTTAGGTGGAGACTTGTCGCAAGATGTTGCGATAGTGCCTTTGGGTGGAAATACTACGATAGATTCTGAAACTACTAATACTATCAATAATAATATAATGGTAAATGCCAAAAGTGGTGACGCTACGGCTAAGCGCAATACCATTACAGGAGATGTAAAATCGGGCGACGCTGTAGCTGGGGTTAATTTGCTCAATATCGCCAATAGCGGCTTCTCGTTTTCAGACTGGTTTGGGGTGCTCTTTATCAATGTTTTTGGTACCTGGAAGGGTAGCTTTGGCGTAAACACTTCTGCTGGCAACCCCATTCTACAGCCTGGTAGAGGGAACGGAAATCCTCCTAGTCAAACGGCAGTAACTCGTGATAGCGGAGTTATGAAGTTTGTGCCGAAAGTTAGCCAATCTAACAGTAGCCGTAGCGGTTCTACATTTGCTTCAACTCGACATATTGATAGTAGCAACGAAACTACATCAAAGGACGAATCGGTAGTGCTGGCTTCAACTGATAGTAATTCGAACAAACCTATAACTGCACCTGCGCAAAATCAGACTACAGTTCCTAAAATATCCGGTGGCACATGGAAGTACACAGTATTTGCCGGTATTGCCGCAGCCATGATGCTCGCAGTCGAGAGAATATTGGCTGTTATAAAACAGCGACGACTCGCCTAAAAATCTGAGAGTAGATAAATAGTTTAGTCAATACCTAATATCTAAAATGGCTATGCTTGAGTATACACACCCCCGTCGTTACACTGGTTATTGTGACTGAAATAGGTAGAGTAAAGAGCCCAGAAGAACAAGCACGCGACCGCAGTATTGTCGAGCATATTTTAGGTGAAGGTTTATACGAGGCAGAAATATTTCCAGATTATGACATGGAAGATTTTGTAGCCCGTGGGGCATTTACGGCTCGCGCCTTAAGACATGCTCGTAAACCAGGTATAGCTTATAACCCTGCCCACGACCAAAAACTCATTAGGGCAATGAATTCCCTGCAAGCGTATGTAGCTACGGCTGAAAAAAATCCTAGTTCCTCGCTCCTGCGTCCTGGGCAGATCCCGCTCATGAGAGACCTTGCAGACTTTTTTGAGCTTGATGCTGCAAAGAGATCAGGGGGTCATTCTGTACTACCTACGAGTATCGGCAAAACAGTTATGTTTACCGAGCTGGTACATGCAACAGGATTGCCAACTTTGGTAGTAGTACCCACAAGAGAGCTTATACCTCAAACTTGCAAAACGTTTTTAGAACATGCGAGAGGGAGACATTTAGATGTAGGATTTGTGTATAGTGACCACAAGCGTCTTGGTAAAAATGTCACCATTACGACCTATGCTTCTCTTACGGCTCATACCAAAAGAGATAAAAACGACCGTTTAATCCATCCAGAAGATTATGATCTTGTAATTTACGACGAGGGGCATGATCTTTTAGGAGAGGAAAGGCGTAAAGCCATCGACTTTTTTGGGCATGCTGTGCAAATTGCATTTACAGCTACGGATAAATACTCAAAAGATAAAAAATTGGCTGATGTTTTGCCTATTGAAATCTCGCGCATGAACATTATAGAAGCACAGGAAAATCGAATGGTCGCTCCTCATCACAACATTGTAGTGAGAACAGAAACAGACATGAGAAGCGTCTATGTTGCGTCAACCGGAGAGTACGCTCAGGATGTACTGTATAAAGCCATCAATACTAACAAGCGTAACAAAGTAGTTATTGATACGTACGAGCAGCTTTTTGAAGGCAAAAGAGCAATTGCATATTGCGCTGGTGTAGAGCATGCCAAGCGCTTAGCAGCTATGTTTAACGAGCGAGGTATAGCTGCATTGGCCATAGATGGTAGCATGACAAGCAATCAACGCAAGAACATTACGAAAGCATTAAAATGCGGTGAAATTCAAGTTATATGTAACGATCGAGTACTAGGAGTGGGGTTTGATGAAGTCTCACTTGAGGTGGCTTTGATGGTTGCACCTTGTTTATCCACACTTAAAATTACACAAAACGGCGGTAGGGTTACTCGCCTATGGGATGATCTGCCAGACAAAGTTGCGTACATAGTGCAATATATTGACGAAAACTATACAAAACCACCGATTATTTACGCCGAAAACGAGGTAAGCGGTTACGCCCAGCATGCATGGGATGGTTTCGAGTATCCAGCAAATACAGTTTTTGATGCATTCAATGTTGAGGGGGCCAGCCTTATATATGATCCGAATGAAGTTAAGCAATTAGCTGATCAGTTTGATCGAAATCGTAATCGTGAATTCATAGAACCACCAGAAGGCTGGAAAACTGTTGATGAAATCGCAGAAGAACACGTAGTATCAAAAAAACATATCAATAGTGCTATATTGAGATTAGAGCGATCATTACAGTATGAGTATCGTAAACTCAAAAGAGCTGAAGAATCTACCGATACCGTTTTTAGTCTGGTTCGGCACAAAGGTAAATTTATACATAGAGGTAAGGACACGAGTATATGTAGCTACTGGTCACCGGAAGCGATACAAAGAATTGCCGAATACATCAAAGAATATGAACTTGTGCCCTCTAGAATATGGAGAAGCAGAGAAGAAATAGCCAGCCTATATAACAGAAGCCCAGCATGGTTTAACAAAAAATTTATGCCAAAAGAATTACTAGAAGCTTATCCACAACAATGGGGTAAATATGTCGGATCTACAGACTCAGGATTGTCTAGAAATTACTATAGTCCTGAGCTATTTGCACGGGCAGCTGCAATACTGGGTCTGGAGGATTATAGCCATAAACCACCCCGTACATGGGTACCAGAGCGCATGGTAATTAATAGCTTTGGGGAGGAAGCTTATCTGACTGCCCTACCTAGGTTATGGAACTCTCAATATGAAAAGCTATGGTTCGCAGATGAAAATGGAGCGGAGCCATCGAGTGGTACATATTACTGCACACTGAGCTATACGCATCATATAAAACAGGCTCTGAGACCTTCGCTTAGTTCGTTTAGTTTTAGCCAGATAGCACATAGTATATCTGTCGAAAGCATTACTGCTCTTGATTTGGAAAAAGAGATGTTCAAGCTGATCGCTACTTGTTCGGCGCATTCTTATGCGTTTGGAAAGTATCTAAATCCAGAGGGTATATTAGAGTATTATTGCAATAAACCAGAGCTGATAGTCCATATACGCGAACAAGCAATCAGAACCAAGCTAAAAAAATTAGAAGAAGCGAAGTTACTAGAAGTACTAAAATCAGAGACCGATAAAGACTCTCCTAGGGAACGGGTAGAACCTGAACAGTCTAACCTGGCTGAAAATATGCCTAATGATAAGCCGGTTGTAGAACCACTTAAGAAATTAGCTTCCCAACAAGAGTCAATAAGTGAGGTGTCTGGAGGACAGATAGATTTAAATCGACCTCTCGGCGCCGAAAGCACGCAGCAGCGGGCTCACCGGCTACTCATGCAAAATAAAAGGCTACTAGAACAACTTAGACGACACGTTCAACAGCAATAATCTCAGATTCTTCATCTTCTTCATCTTCTTCTTCGATTTCTTCTTTCGCTACTTCTTGCCCTGCTGCTAGACGCGCTAAAGCTCTAGCTCGACGGATGCGTCTTCTTTCACGTTCGCTTAATCCTCCCCATATGCCAAATTTTTCACCATTATTTAGCGCATACTCTAAACATTCTTCACGTACGATACATGTTCTGCAAACATCTTTGGCTTCTCGGGTGCTCGCTCCTCTTTCCGGATAAAAAAGCTCTGCATCTACGCCTCCACACTCACCTTGACTTTTAAAAGATGCGGCATCGTCATCGGTAAAAGCATCTATCAGTGAAAAAAATCCTTTTTGGTAGCGTGACGGTTTGAGTACATTGTCTTGAATAGAAGGTGTATTGAAAAAAACAATTCTTGCATTTAGAAGTTGCATCGCTTCCTGTACTCTTTTAGTAAGTATGGATTTATCACGAACTTCGTAAGAATATTTTGCGTCATATCCACCCGTACTGATAAGATTAAACAGTTTTTTGCTTAAGTCTTGGCATGCCCTAGGAGTATTAATTTTATCTGTAACATACTTTCTAAAGCTACTAATAAAATCATCTGATAGGACAATATCTCTCAGCTCAGCCAACGTGGTACGCAGGTAGTCGAACTCTAACGCAGCCTCCCACTCATCTTCGGCGGGCTCGTCTAGTTCGAGTGACCCGCCAGTACTTTTGGGCCAGTCTCGGGCGGGGTTTGTACCTCTAATGCACTTTGTTGAATCTGTTTTATTTCTTTTAGTAATTCCGCCGTAACTGGAACCAGCCGAGGGTTAAGTCTATACCTTAAGCTTGCATTGTTGCCAGTGGTAACATATAGGTCTACACCGGTAACGCGCTTAAAAACCGTACCTAAAAGTCTGATTGATGTACCAAAATTAGTAGGTATTTCATCAGGAGCCATTTCTAGTATTATTCTTAAATCAGCACGGGCAAAATATCCGTGCTCTCGGCTTAATGCATGACGTAGCAGGCTGTTCATAGCCATAATCTCATGTTTTCCACGTAAGTTGTAAGATCTCCCTGCGGTTGCTACCGCACTATGCGTAATGACAAGTGTTAGAGCGTCTGATGGCATCTCTTCGGGTATATCTGTAGGCGCTATTAGTTTTTTCCAGTAGTTAAATTTTTCTCTGGTAGATTCTGAACGTATATCTTCATTTAATATTGATGGAACGATATCGCTAGTACTGGCAATATCTTCTTCAGTTTTTAAAGGCGATTGAGGAGCCGATAGATCATCTTGGTCTAGTTTGGCAATAAGAGGAATGATTGAGGGTGGGTTAGGAGTATCTTTACTCAGGGCGACAGAGCCAATAGCAAGTACGGGCGAAGTAGTATTTCTTGCAAAATCAGGCGTCTTTTTTTCGTGTGTCTCCTCAATACCATCAACCTCAAAACCGAGTACATTGCCAATTGAAGCGGCTGTCTTCCCTGCTCGGTCTAACAGAGTCATATAGCCTTCCAGTAGCGTTTCTAGATCACGACGAGTCCTATCATCTAATAAGCGTGGGTCTAGCTGCATATCTGCTATTAAAAGAAGTGCGGCATTATTTACGGTTCTGAGCGCAGCACAAATAGCGTCATGCCTTGACTGTATTTGCTCTATCTCCCCACCCAGGGCGCTTTCTGCGGTTGTTCCTGGTTTTGTCATTACTATAAATTATGCCACAAAATATTTTCTTAACAAAACCTATTTTATAGCGTGGCCGCCAAATTGTTGCCGTAGGGCAGACAATAATTGTCCGGCATAAGTAGGATCGTGTTCGGATTTTATGCGGTAGTCTAGGGCGGCTTTTATAGCCCATGCCTCTGCGCCCAGCTCGTTAGCCGCGTCTACTGTCCAGGCGCCTTCTCCGGTACTGGCGACGCTACCAGATACACCCTCTAGCTCTTGGCCATACACTGCAAAAGCGTTTTGTAACCATGCAACCAGCTTCGATTCTATGACGCTGCCATGGTTGTATACGTTTGTAACCGCCGCAAGATCGAGGTTATATGCACTTCGATGCATGATATCAAAGCCTTCGGCGATAGATTGCATCATGCCATACTCTATGCCGTTATGAACCATTTTTACGAAATGCCCCGCCCCTACGCCTTCAAAAAACTGGTAGCCATCCCTAACAGCGAGGTCTATAAATAGTTGCTTGTACGTATTATAATCTTCCGTCTTCCCGCCAATCATTAAGGAGCCGCCGTTTCTTGCACCGGATGGTCCACCAGAATAGCCAACATCCATAAAGCTAATCCCATGTTCCGCCAGTTGCTCGGCTCGTCTTATAGAGTCGGTGTATCTGGAGTTGCCGCCATCTATGATTACGTCTCCAGGCTGTAGGTAGCGCATCAAACCAGTTTCGGAAAACAGTGCTTCGTCTACGGCTGTATGTGGGATCATCAGCCATATGAGCCTAGGAGCAGATTGACTGTCTGCAAGCGATTGGTACGAGCTCGTAGTAGGTATATCGAGGTCTTTGGGCACATCCGGGTCGTACCCGTTTACTGTCCAGCCTTTTTCGCTGAGTTGGCGAGCTATACCAAGACCCATTTTACCTAATCCAACCACACCTACACATCCACGAGAGTTAGATTGCTCGGAGTGGGTAGTAAGTGTCGGTAAGGTATCTTTGGCATACGCTACCAGGCCGTCGCCATTATTATGCCACTTCGCAAGAATAGGATCGATAATTTTCCAGCTTGCCATAGCCTCATCTAGCGAAACAAAAAGTGTTTGGTCGCCGTTTAAGGCATTCGTGAGTAGGGTAACGTATTCGGCTTGGTATCTTTCTTTGCTTTCAGGGTCGTAGGCAAATTTTAAGGTTTGCTGAATGAGTTCGCGCTCTGTGCCCTGTTTCTTGTGCCAAAAAAGAATCGTTATGCCCGGATCAGAACCGAGCGATATACGTATCTCGTTTTTGTATTTTTGCTCATTTTCAAACAGATTTTGACTTGGCGATTTATAGGTTAAAATAATCTCTTTTTTATTCGAGCCGGTTGCTTTGCCACCACGTATGGTAATGGGCACCCCCTGCCATGCAGGGTGGTTTAGCTGGAAGTCTATCTCGAAAAAAGTTTCTACTATAGAGTCCTCGGCTACCGCATCTTCATGTAAATAACCTTGATACTGTGCTCGCTGGGCTTCACTTGCACATTCTAGCTTCTGCAGTATGTCTGCCCGAGATTTGCGTATGCTCTTAGCCGTAAAATCAGTCGGCTGGTCCATCGTAGCGAGTGCGAGTAGTTCCATGGCATGGTTCTGCCCTACGTCTAGAAGTGCGCCCACTTTTTCGTAAAATAGACCCCTACCCTCTATATCGATTTGTTCAAATAAGTTGACTTCGACCTGCTCTACAGACGAATGATCCCAAGAGGATTGCAAGAAACTATTCGCAAAACGAAAACTTAATATACCCTGCACGACTTCTTTGGCAAGGTAGTGGTCTACCATGTATACCTGTTCATCCTTAAAATGATCATGCAGTTTCGCCTCGATTAGCTTGGCTTCTGACAAGCTATTACCAAATGGTTTTTCTACCATCAGCCTAGTCCAGCCGTATCTATCATCACAGCCAGTATTGAGTCCTACCGATGCTAAGTTATCAAAAATAGTAGGATAATACTGCGGAGCTACCGCAAAATAGAATAGCTTGTTCGTGCAGACTCCCCACTCGTCTTCTATACGCTTAATGCGCTCAGCAAGTTCTTTGTAGCTTGTGGGATCGTCAAAATTTCCTGCTTGATACTGAAAATTACTATAAAAATCATTTGGCACGGTCGCGACAACTTCGGGGTGATGTCTGGCCAGATTGACCGTGAGCTTGTCCTGAAAAGCCGCATTGGTCATTTCGTTGCGCGCAAATCCGAGTACTGTAAAGTATTTTGGCTGCAACTGTTGCTGGTACATGCTCACGAGTGCAGGGAGTAGTTTACGTGCCATGAGGTCGCCAGTGGCACCAAAAATGATCAGTATACTGGGTGTGTTTACTTTAGTTTTCATGTGTATATTACGGCGTTTCTTTCCATTACTATCACTGTAACATACATAAGCATTTACGCTTTACATACTAAACAAAATGTACGAGATATATTAGTTGGTGTAACCCCACTCTTTTTGCCAGGCTCGCATCTGCGTGATTTCTTCTGTTTGCGTTTTAATGATCGTAGCGGCAAGATCTTTTATTTCCTGGTGTGAAGCATTTTTTTGAGCTGGCGTAGAAACAGCAACAGCAGATTGATGGTGCTCTAGCATAAGACTTAAAAATGTTCTGTCAAAGTCATCGCCACTCTTGCCAGTAAGCTGTTCTACCATAGGATCTGTCGAAGAGTGAGTATTACTAGAACCGTGACTAGGCATTGCCATTACGGAAACGGTGTAACCCCATTTAGATTGCCATGCAGTCATGTCGCTAATCTCTTTGGATTGTGAAGATATAATATTATTAGCAAGTTCTTTTAGCTCGGGGCGTTTACTATTTGTCAGTGCAAGCTTGGCCATCCCTACAGCTCCTTGGTGGTGCCCTACCATATGCTCCATATATTTTTGGTCATATTGCTCTCCCGTGTAACTAGAAAATTCATCAGTTAGTTTTTTATTAAGATCTTCTAATGTTTTGTCTTGCCCTGAATGTTCGCTGCTATTCGTAGATGGTTCTTTAGGATTACGATTATTAAGATACACGCCACCAGTAACGGCCGATCCAACTACGATCAACGCTACCACTGCGCTTACGATTGGGTTATTGATAATTAGTTTCATACATTTCTCCTTTTATTCGACTTTAGATTTAACTAATAATAGCGAGCTTACCACAACCGACACTGAGCTAAATGCCATGGCTAAACCCGCGATAGCCGGGTTGAGTACCAGTCCTAAGCCGCTAAATACTCCTGCGGCGATTGGTATGCCAGCTACGTTGTATATAGATGCCCAGAAGAGGTTAAGTTTTATACGGTTAAACGTTTTTTGGCTCAGCTTGAGAGCACGTACCACGTCGTTAAGGTCATTCTTTACTAGTACTATATCGCCCGTTTCTATAGCCACGTCTGTTCCGCTGCCCATGGCTATGCCGAGGTCTGCCTGCGCTAAGGCCGGAGCATCATTTATGCCATCACCTACGAATGCTACTTTTGCAGACTGTTGCAACGATTTTACTTCGTTAGCTTTTTCTTCTGGAAGCACTTCTGCTCGGACTTCGTCTATACCTACTTGTGCAGCTATAGCCTGGGCGGTAGAAAGATTGTCTCCGGTGATCATAACGGTGCGGATCTTCATGCGTTTAAGTCGAGAGATTGCATGGTTTGAAGACGGTTTTGGGGCGTCCTGAATGGCAATTATACCCACAAGCTTGTTACCCTCTCCGACAAATACTAATGTTTTACCTTCAGTTTGGAGTTTGTCTATGTCGTCTTGAAAAGATCCTAAGTTTAATTTTTGTTCTTTAAACAATCTCAGACTACCAAGTAAGGCTGTTTTTCCATCCAGCTTGCCCGTCACGCCCTTGCCTTCTATGGCCTTAAAATCCGAGATTTTTTCTGTTTTAATCTTCGCTATTTTAGCGCGTTCTAAAATAGATATAGCCAGTGGGTGCTCGGACTTTGCTTCGAGAGCTGCTGCGATACGAAGCGTTTCCTCGATATTGCCTTTAATATCAGTAACTTTTGGTTTACCTTCGGTTATCGTCCCTGTCTTATCAAATACCACTACCGAAATGCCTCGAGCAGCTTCGAGAACCTCGCCACTTTTTATGAGTACCCCTAGTTTTGCCCCGCGACCCGTGCCTACCATCAAAGCCGTTGGAACCGCCAAGCCTAGTGCGCATGGGCACGCGATAACCACTACCGATACTGCATACAGCATTGCAGTAACAAAGCTCGCATTTAGCAGAACATACCAGACTGCAAAAGTGAGTATCGCAAGTATCAGCACTACCGGCACAAACACTCCAGATACCTTATCGGCTAAGCGCTGAATAGGCGCTCTGCTATTTTGGGCACGTTTAACTAGTTCAATGATCTGGGCTAACATTGTTTCTGAGCCTACTTTGGTTGCCTTAAATGTAAAGCTGCCAGTTTTATTGATAGTCGCGCCTATTACCTGGTCGCCAACGCGCTTGCTAACTGGCAAACTCTCGCCCGTTACCATGCTCTCATCTATATTTGACTCACCGTCTGTGATTTCTCCGTCTGTGGGTATTTTGTCGCCAGGCTTAACTATTATTAGGTCGCTTAGCTTAAGGTCTTCTATCGCTATCTTAACTTCTTTTCCGCCGCGTAGCACTATCGCATCTTTGGCTTGTAGTTGGGCGAGTTTTTCTATCGCTTTGCTGGCACTCTGTCTGCTTAATTCTTCAAATAACTGGCCGAGTAAGATGAATACGATCAGTAGGGCTGCAATTTCAAAATAGACGTCCATGTGTCTTAGTAGCGCATATATACTATAAAAATATGCGGTAAGCGTACCCACGGTAATGAGCGTATCCATACTGGCAAGCCGATTTTTAAGAGCCGCCCAAGCACCACGAAAAAATGGAAATCCGCCGACGAGCATAACTGGGGTGGTGAGTAGCAACATGGAGTAATGTCCGCCCGGTATCTCTCCGTAAAATCGACCAAGTATCATATCGTACAAAAGCGGTAGTGTAACAATAAGACAAAATATAAATCGGTTTAAGGTAGATACATTCATTATTTGACCTCGATCTGACCACTAAACATGCGCATACCACATGTATATGTATATAGACCGGGTTTATCTGGCTTGATGGTCACCTCGTGCTTCTGGTTTACGGGAAGCTTTTCGGACAGACCAAAGTCGGGCAGTATTACTTCTTCCAAGCAGCTCGAGGAATCTTTGCGCATAAACGTAATTTTTGCAGGCTTACCTGCTTTAAGCGTTACAAGATTCGGCTTATATCCACCTTCTACCGTAATAAGGACAGTCTGATATTCAGCCGATTGCTCGGCTAAGACGCCTGGCAACTTTTTCTTACCAAAAAACCACCACGCTATTATCCCAATTAATACAATTCCTCCTAGTATAACTAGTAGTTTATCCACGGTTATTTACCCCTTATATTATGTAGTTCGTAAAGATTTAGCAGTTCGCTAATAGCTTTTTCATGTTGTTTTGTGTCTTTCGAAGACAGCATGTCGGTTACGTGCGTTGCCAAGTGGTTCTCGAGTACGAGTTTATTGAGCGACGCTAAAGATTTTTGTATAGCTAAAGACTGCGTCAGTATATCTACGCAGTATGCTTCGCTTTCTATCATTTTATGAAGGGCTTTAAATTGCCCGTCTATTATTTTTGCTCGGTGAGATGCGCGTTTCTTAATGTCTGCTATCATGTTTGTATTATATACCCCACTGGGGTATATGCAAACATTTTTAACTATGGGAGGTGTTGTCCACCAGTAACCCCAATTACTTCTGCTGTAATATAACTCGATTCTTGCGATGCCAAAAAGACATAGGCTGGTGCTACTTCCGCTGGCTGTCCGGCTCTACCCAAAGGAGTTTTCTGGCCAAACTCTGGTATATCTTCTTCTGGTTGTCCATGGCTTGGCTGCAGCGGTGTCCAGACAGGTCCGGGAGCTACGGCATTAACGCGTATGCCCTTATCGGCAACCTGTTTAGCTAAAGATTTAGTAAAAGCTATTATTGCAGCTTTGGTAGTTGCATAGTCCAGCAACTCCGGAGACGGCTGATAGGACTGTATAGAAGCCGTATTGATAATACTGCTACCAGCAGGCATGTGTGGCAATGCAAACTTACATAGCCAGAATAGCGCATAGACATTCGTTTTAAATGTCTGGTCAAACTGATCGTCTGATATTTCTCCTATAGAACCTTTCGACACCTGTTTACCCGCAATGTTCGCTAGAATATCTATACTGCCTAGTTCTTTAACCGCAGTATCTACAAGCTTTTGACAAAACGACTCGTCGGATATATCGCCTGGACATGCGACTGCTTTTTGACCTGCCATTTCAATAAGCAATATCACTTCCTTAGCGTCTTCCTCCTCCTCGGGCAGGTAGTTCATGACTATATCTGCGCCTTCTCTGGCAAAAGCGATGGCCGTAGCCCGACCTATACCAGAATCTGCACCAGTTACGAGAGCCTTTCTGCCCTTAAGCCTTCCAAGACCCTGATACGTTTCTTCTCCATGATCAGGCTTCGGTTGCATATCTTTTGTTAAGCCCGGTTCATCCTGAACCTGCATAGGAAAATCCTTTTTAGTGTACTGCTTTGTCGGATCCTGCATCGCGTATTGGTCTTTGATCATATTTACAGCCCTTCAGAATTTATTATGTCTTGATCGTTAGCGCTACCCGTACCTCCACTGGACGAAGCAGCTCCATTTACATCGTCGTTGTACACTTCAGTACTATCTAGTTCGGCGTCTAAAGAAGGATGGTCGAGAGGTATAGAGGGTACATAGGGGTTACTAGCTGGAGCAGCAGGACTATCGTAATCTTCGGGTAATGCATCTTTGCCTACCTCGCTAATGAGTTTCGATGTACGTGTCTCTTCTAGTGCGTCGTCTACTGAAATATCGTCTATATTGGTGTCATCCATGTGTGTCTCCTTAGTTAGCACGTTGCATTATGAAACTAGCCAGCACATGAGTCTGTTATATATCTAACGTTAAGGAATTATTTATTCTCGTAGTTACTCACGATGTCGTTCTTTATAGGTGAATAGTTTATGCACTTTTTAACATCAGAGACGTTTTTGAGGGCTATTTCGTTGAATTTAACCTTCTTGCCCATTGCTATGTCGATTTTATTATAATTTTTATCGACTTTAGCAAAAGTGCTAGAACTCTGGATTTGGAAATGTAGATGAGGATCTGTAGAGTAACCAGAATTGCCACACTCAGCTAGCTTTTGTCCAGACTTCATGTTTTGACCTACTTTAATGACTATACTACCTTGTTTTAGATGCCCCAAAACAAAAAGCGAATTTTCTAACCTGTATATTTAAAAAAAGAGTTAAGGCGAATTATCGCAAATGATATCTATTATAAAGCGTGTTATTCTTTATTCTACTATAGCAGGCTGCTGAGAGTTTGCTCTGCTGTCCTGAGCTTGCATTGTACGACCCTGAAGAGCGGCAGCTATCTGATTTTCCAAGGTAGCCATATGCTTAGTGGCTTGTTCGCTTATACTAGATAGTCTTTGAGCATTAATAGAAATCTGATGGGTTAGCCTGATGGCTTCAAATAGCATAGTCAAAAGCTCTTCACGATATTTGTCTATACTTGGCTGAGAAATTGCTGTTTTATGTTCCGACAATAGTTCTTTTAGTATACGTAGTGTCGGAGAAATCTCTGATAATACAGCTCCCATATCTTTTATCTGAGTACTAACTTCAGTTTGGGTTTGATTGTCGACTTTATATATAATCATTTTGGTTAACTCCCGAATGCGGAAATGAATCCGAACACCAGCATGGCAAAATGCGGTTTTGAATCCGAACACTTCGATCGTTGTTGTAGATTAGTTAATATGTTGTTGTATAGTGAACGAATGAATCACAACATCACACCAAACTCACCAA